>JBDTJD010000298.1:0-3274 GCA_039935975.1 Caldimonas sp. | reverse complement strand
CGCGGGTACTTGTAGGGCGCGAGGCGCTCCTTGACGAAGGCCTTGAGCTCGACGTCGCTCGTGGCCTGGCCCGGCTTGACGACGACGAAGGCCTTGGTCTTGACGAGACCGTCGGCATCCTCGGTGCCGATCACCGCCGACTCGAGGACCGCCGGGTGCTGCATCAGCGTCGCCTCGACCTCGAACGGCGAGACCCACACGCCGCTCACCTTCAGCATGTCGTCGGAGCGGCCGGCGTAGGTGTAGTAGCCGTCGGCGTCGCGCGAGTACTTGTCGCCGCTCTTGGTCCAGCCGTCCTGGAAGGTCGCTGCGGTGCGCTCGGCGTCGCCGTGGTACATCGTCGCCGCGCTCGGCCCCCGGATGTAGAGATCGCCCACCTCGCCGTCGCCGATCGCGCCGCCGCCTTCGCCGCGCAGCTCGATCGCGTAGCCGTCGACCGGCTTTCCGGTGGTGCCGTAACGCACGTCGCCGGGCCGGTTGGAGATGAAGATGTGGAGCATCTCGGTCGAGCCGATGCCGTCGATGATCTGGCAGCCGAAACGGCGCTCGAACTTCTCGCCGATCTCGCCGGGCAGGGCTTCGCCGGCCGACGAGCACATGCGCAGGCTCACCGCGTCGCGCGCGGGCAGCGAAGGCGAGGCGAGCATGCCGGCGAAGCCGGTCGGCGCGCCGAAGAAGACTGTCGGCCGCAGCGTCGCGTCGGCCACGGTCCAGCGCTCGAAGACGGCGTCGGGAGTCGGCCGCCCGGCCATCAGCACGACCGTGGCGCCGACCGAGAGCGGGAACGTGAGGGCATTGCCGAGGCCGTAGGCGAAGTAGAGCTTGGCGGCCGAGAAGCAGACGTCGCTCTCGGCAAGGCCAAGCACGGGTTTGCCGTAGAGCTCGGCCGTCCACCACGGGTTGGCGTGGGTGTGGACCGTGCCCTTGGGCTTGCCGGTCGAGCCGGACGAATAGAGCCAGAACGCGGTGTCGTCGCTGCCGGTCGGTGCCGGCCCGGCAGCCGGCGACGACGCGGCCAGCAGGGACTCGAAGTCGTGCGCGTTGCCGTGCAGCGCACCGTCGGGCTGCACCACGACGACGTTGCGCACGACGCCCGTCCCGTGCTCCAGCGCGCTGCGCAGCACCGGCAGCAGCGCGGCCGACACCAGGACGGCCTTCGCCTGGCTGTGCTCGAGCATGTAGGCGTAGTCGTCCGCGGTGAGCAGGGTGTTGACGCAGACCGGCACGACACCGGCGAAGAGGCTGCCGAGGAACGCGACCGGCCACTCGTTGCAGTCGTGCATGAGGAGCAGGACACGCTCGTCGCGCTGCAAGCCCAGGCCGGGCAGGGCCGCGGCGAGTCGGCGCGATCGGGCTTCGAGCTGCCCGTAGGTCAGCGTGCCGCGATCGTCGACGTAGGCGATCTTGTCGCCCCGCCCTCGATTGATCGCGAACAGGTGCGCGGCGAAATTGAAGTCGCGCGGCAAGGGCATGGGTCGTCTCCTGGGATCGGAACCGCGCCGACCCGTCGCCGGTGCGAAAGCGGGTCGACGATAGGTTTGCGGTCGCGTGCTGTCAAGCAATATACTGCATCATGACTGCCAAGCCCGCCCGACGTGCCGCGCCAGAGATGGGTACTTCCAGGGAGAGGTCCAGCGCGAAGGAGCCGTTCCTGGTCGCGCTCGGCGAACGGGTGCGTCTCCTGCGCGCCCGTCGCGGCCTCACGCGCAAGGGCGTCGCGCTTGCCTCCGGCGTCTCCGAGCGCCATCTCGCCAATCTCGAGTACGGCGTCGGCAACGCCTCGATCCTGGTACTGCAGCAGGTCGCGACGGCGCTCGACTGCGCTCTCGCCGAGCTGGTCGGCGACATCACGACCCGCTCGCCCGAGGGGCTGATGCTGCGAGAGCTGCTTCGGGGCCGCAGCGACGCCGACCTGCGCCGCGCCCGGGCCGCGCTGGTCGTGCTGTTCGGAGGCGGCCAGCTCGATCCGGCGCGCGGTCGGCGCATCGCGCTCGTCGGCCTGCGCGGCGCCGGCAAGTCGACGCTCGGCATGTTGCTGGCCGACACCATGGAGCTGCCGTTCGTCGAGCTGAGCCGCGAGATCGAGAAGGTCGCCGGCAGCAGCATCCGCGAGATTCACGATCTCTACGGCACCGCGGCCTATCGACGCTACGAGCGGCGCGCGCTCGATCTCGTCGTCCAGGCCCATCCCGCCGTGGTGATCGCGACACCCGGCGGCATCGTCGCCGAGCCGGCGACCTTCAACGAGCTGCTCGCCCATTGCACGACGGTCTGGCTGAAGGCCTCGCCCGAAGAGCACATGGGCCGTGTCGTTGCGCAGGGCGACATGCGGCCGATGGCGGCAAGCGGCGAGGCGATGGACGATCTGCGCCGCATCCTCGACGGGCGGGCGGCGTTCTACTCGAAGGCCGATGCCGCCCTCGACACAGGGGGCCGCACCGTGGCGCAAAGCTTCGACGCTCTCAAGGCGCTCGTCGCCGGCGTTGCAGACATGCATGAAACTGCACGCGCGGCATGAGCAATCTTCCCGTAAGTGCATTATGATGCACATCTGATTCATTTCGGAGTTTCGCCATGTCGAGCCTTCCGCCCCGCGTCGACTTCCGCACCGAGCCGTCGCAGTACCGTCACTGGAAACTCTCGGCGGAAGGCGCGCTCGCCCGGTTGACCCTCGACATCAGCGAGGACGCCGGCATCCGGCCGGGCTACAAGCTCAAGCTCAACAGCTACGACCTCGGCGTCGACGTCGAGCTTGCCGACGCGCTCAACCGCATCCGCTTCGAGCATCCGCAAGTGCGGTCGGTGATCGTCACCAGCGCGAAGGACCGCGTCTTCTGCTCGGGCGCCAACATCTTCATGCTCGGCGTGTCGAGCCATGCCTGGAAGGTGAATTTCTGCAAGTTCACCAACGAGACCCGAAACGGCATCGAGGACACCTCGAAGCACTCCGGCGTCAAGTTCATCGCTGCGGTCAACGGCGCCTGTGCGGGCGGCGGCTACGAGCTGGCGCTGGCCTGCGACGAGATCGTCCTCGTCGATGACCGATCGTCCTCGGTGTCGCTGCCCGAGGTGCCGCTGCTCGGCGTGCTGCCGGGCACCGGCGGGCTCACGCGCGTCACCGACAAGAGGAAGGTCCGCCACGATCTCGCCGACATCTTCTGCACCAGCGTCGAAGGTGTGCGCGGCCAGCGCGCGGTCGACTGGCGGCTCGTCGATTCGATCGCCAAGCCGGCCCAGTTCGCCGCGGCGGTGCACGAGCGGGCAGCGAAGCTCG
>JBDTJD010000297.1:0-6894 GCA_039935975.1 Caldimonas sp. | reverse complement strand
AGCACTCGCCGCCTTCGTAGCCGAAGAGCTCGGCGCAGGACATGAAGAAGAGGCGCCAGCGCACCCACCAGGTCGACGCCGCCTCCTTGCCGTAGACCGACTCGAAGAGCGGCCAGAGCGCCTCGCGGTTCGCGTCCATGTTCTGCAGCCAGGCCTCCGAGGTTCTCGCGTAGTGCCTGCCGTTCCAGCGCCATCGGCGCACGAGGCGGAGCTCGTCCTGGCAGCGCAGCGCCAGGTCGTCGCTCGGCATCATCCCGCCGGAGAAGAAATGCCGGCTCATCCAGTCGCTCTCGTCGCGGTCGACGAAGGCATAGGGCGTCGTGCGGTGCACGAACACGTGCATGAAGAAGCGCCCGCCGGGTGCGAGCCAGCCGCTCACCCGACGGAACGCCTCGGGCCAGTTGCGCAGGTGCTCGAACATCTCGACCGAGACGATGCGATCGAAGCGCCCGTCGGTGGCGAAGCGGTTGAAGTCCTCGGTGAGGATCTCGACGTTGGCGAGGCCGCGCCGTTTCGCCTCGGCCTCGATGAAGCGGCGCTGCGAAGCCGAGTTCGAGAGCGCGGTGATCCGGCTCGCCGGGTAGCGCTCGGCCATCCAGAGCGTGAGCGAGCCCCAGCCGCAGCCGAGCTCGAGGATGCGCTGGCCGTCGACGAGGCCGGCCCGCTCGCAGGTCGTCGCCAGCGCCGCGGCCTCGGCGTCGGCAAGGCTCGCGGACCCGTCGCGAAACTCGCAGCAGCTGTACTTGCGATGCGGCCCGAGCACGCGCGCGAAGAACTCGGCCGGCACTTCGTAGTGCTGCTCGTTGGCCTTGTCCGTGAGCAGCGCGACCGCCGAGCCCGAGAGTCCCGCCACGAAGGCCTCGGCGATCCCGTTCGAGCGCTCGGCGTCGGCGTCGCCGATCTCGACGAGACGCTCCTTCAGGAGCCGGCGGATGCCGAGGCGGACGACCCGATCAGGGACGAGGCCCTGCTCGACCCATCCGATCGCGAGGTTGCTGCTGCGTGAAGTCATCGTCATCTCTGTACGCGGGGCCGGCCACCCTGGATTCACCGCGATAATCCGGCCGATTCTTGCCCTTCTCCCTTCTCCTGTCTTCACCGTGCCGCAGCGCATCGAACCGATCCAGATCACTGCCTACACGACGACGACCGCAGCCGGGCCGGGCAAGGCCGCGCTCCTGTCGGCGTTGCGTGAAGAGCGAAGCGCCTTGCGTCCGAACGATTTCGGCCCGAGTCCGCTCGCGACCTGGATCGGCCGCGTCGACGGCCTCGAGACGCTCGCGCTGCCGGAGCCGCTCGCCTCCTGGGATTGCCGCAACAACCGCCTTGCCTGGCTCGGCCTGGCCGGCGACGGCTTCATCGACGCCGCCCTGGCCGCGCGCGAGCGTTACGGCGCGGCGCGCATCGCGCTCGTCCTCGGCACGTCGACCTCGAGCATCGGCGAGACCGAGGACGTCTACCGGGTCCTGGACGACCAGGGTCGCTTTCCGCAAGACCGGCGCAATCCGCTCGTCCACACCCCGCACTCGCTCACCCACTTCGTCCAGCACGCGCTCGCCCTCGAAGGGCCGTGCGTCACGGTCTCGACCGCGTGCTCGTCGAGCGCCAAGGTCTTCGCCGCGGCCGAGCGGATGATCCGGCTCGGCCTCGTCGACGCGGCGATCGTCGGCGGCGTCGACACCCTGTGCGGCAGCGTCCTGTTCGGCTTCAACGCCCTGCAGCTCGTCTCGCCCGGACCGTGTCGCCCGTTCGACGCGCAACGCGACGGCATCAGCATCGGCGAAGCCGCCGGTTTCGCGCTGCTGGAGCGTGCCGGCTCGCCCGGCGACGGCGGCCTGCGCCTGCTCGGCTACGGCGAGTCGAGCGACGCCCACCACATGTCGACGCCTCATCCCGAGGGCCTCGGCGCCGAGGCCGCGCTCGACCATGCGCTCGCCCGCGCCGGCCTCTCGGCCGAGGCCGTCGACCACATCAACCTGCACGGCACGGCGAGCACGAAGAACGACGAGGTCGAGGCCGCGCTGGTCGCGCGCCGTTTTCCGGCGCGCGTGCACGCCAGCTCGACCAAGGGCTTCACCGGTCACACGCTGGGCGCCGCGGGCATCGTCGAGTCGGTCGCGAGCCTGCTCGCGATCGAGACCGGGCTCATGCCCGGCACCGTCAACAGCGTCGAGCTCGACCCGGCGTGCGGCCCGCAGATCCGGCTGAAGCCGGCCCAGGCCGACGTGCGCGTCGCCCTCAGCAACTCGTTCGGCTTCGGCGGCAACAACTGCGTGCTGGTGTTCGGCCGCGACGCGCGATGACCACCGGTCGGAGCCGTCGGTGACCGCGCTGCGCTGCTACGTCGAGGGCATCGCCTTCTGGGCGCCTTCGCTGCCGGGCTGGGATGTCGCGCGCGCGGCCTTTCGCGGCGAAGGCGGGCCCGTCGATCCCCCATTGAAGCGCCCGTCGCCCGACCTGCTCGCACCGGCCGAACGCCGACGCGCGCCCGACAGCGTCGCCCTGGCCCTCGAAGTGGCGGCGGCAGCGACGAAGGACGCCGGACGCGACCCGAAGACGCTCGCCTCGATCTTCACCTCGGCACACGGCGACCTCTCGGTCAACGACTACATGTGCACGACGCTCGCGACGACACCGACGGCGATCTCGCCGACGCGCTTCCACAACTCGGTGCACAACGCCGCCGCCGGCTACTGGACGATCGGCACCGGCTGCCGTGCCGCCAGCACGGCGCTGACCGCCTTCGACTGCAGCTTCGCCGCCGGCCTGCTCGAAGCGGCGACGCAGTGCGCAGCCGACGGCGAAGCGGTGCTGCTCGTCGCCTTCGACGTGAATGCGACCGGCGCCCTGGCCTCGGTGACTGCGAGCGAGGGCCTGCTTGCGGTTGCGCTCGTGCTCGCCCCGGAGCGCGGCCCGCGATCACGGACCGGTTTCGAGATCGCGCTGAGGCGCGGCCCGACATCGCCCGCGCCACTCGGGTCGGACGCGGCGCGGGCACTGGCCGGCAACGCCATGGCCGACGCCCTGCCGTTCTTCGAGGCGCTCGCCGCCACTGCGCTGCCGCCGCTGACGCTGCCGCTCTCGTCCTCCCTCGCGCTTCGCCTGGAGCCGCTCGAATGAACCGGCGCGACGTCGTCATCGCCGGCGGCGGCCTGGCGGGCCTCTCGCTCGCGCTGCAGCTGAAGCAGTCGCATGCCGACCTCGACATCCTCGTGGTCGAGCGGCGCGCGCACCCCGTGCCGGAGGCGACCCACAAGGTCGGCGAGTCGACGGTCGAGATCGGCGCGAACTACTTCAGCGAGGTGCTCGGGCTGAAGGCTCACCTCGACGAGCGCCAGCTCAAGAAGTTCGGCTTTCGCTTCTTCTCGAGCGAAGGTCGGCGCGACATCGACCGGGTCACCGAGATCGGCGCGAGCCGCCCGCTGACGGTGTCGAGCTACCAGCTCGACCGCGGCATCTTCGAGAACTTCCTCGCCGAGGAGGCGACGCGACGCGGCATCGACTTCGTCGACGGCGCGCTCGTGCGCGACATCGCGATCGGCAGCGACGGTGCCGCCCACCGCATCCGCTACGACGCGGGCGGCGCGTCGCACGAGGTCGAGGCGCGCTGGCTCGTCGATGCCTGCGGTCGCGCCGGACTCGTCAAGAAGAAGCTGGGGCTGGCCGAGCCGAACAACCATCGCGCCAACGCGGTGTGGTTCCGCATGAAGGACCGGATCAAGATCGACGACTGGTCGGGCGACGAGGCCTGGCGCGGCCGCTGCGATCCGCCGGCGCGGTGGCTCTCGACCAATCACCTCGTCGGCGCCGGCTACTGGGTCTGGCTGATTCCGCTCTCGTCGGGCTCGCACTCGGTGGGCATCGTCGCCGACGCGGACATGCATCCGCTCGAGTCGATGAACAGCTTCGACAAGGCGATGGACTGGCTTGCCCGATTCCAGCCGCGTCTCTTCGACGAGCTCGACGGCAAGCGCGACCGGCTCCAGGACTTCGCCTTCTTCCGCGACTTCTCCTACGGCTGCAAGCAGCTCTTCTCGGGCGACCGCTGGGCGCTCACGGGCGAGGCGGGCCTCTTCCTCGATCCGTTCTATTCGCCCGGCAGCGACTTCATCGCCATCGCCAACACCTACATCACCGAGCTCGTCGGCCGCGACCTCGCCGGCCGGCCGATCGACGCCCATGCCAAGGTCTACGACCAGATCTTCCATTCGTTCTACGAGAGCACGCTCGCGCTCTACGAAGGCCAGTACCCGATCTTCGGCGACGCCGAAGTGCTGCCGGTGAAGGTGATCTGGGACTACACCTACTACTGGGGCATCCTGGCCCAGTTCTTCTTCCATCGCCGCATCGCCGACCTCTCGGCGCTCTCGGCGCTGCGCGTCGAGCTGGCGCATTGCCAGGCGCTCAACGTCGCCGTCCAGGAGGCTCTCGGCGCCTGGTGCGCGGCGCGGCGCGAGACACCGGCGCGCCACCCCGCCGGGATGCTCGACCAGGCGGCGCTGCCCTGGTTCGCCGAGCTCAACAAGAGCCTCACCGACACGCTCGGCGACGCCGCCTTCCGCGATCGGATCCGCTTCTCGACCCGGCAGATGCGCAGCCTCGCCAGCGAGATCGCGGAGCGTGCGAGCGACGATGCGCAGGTCGACGTCAGCGCGTTGCGCGGCGTGCTTGCAGAGGGCGCGTCGCCGTCCGACCGGATCGAGTCGATGCTGTTCGCAAAGGCCGCCTGACCCGAGCCTCAGCGCCGCGCTGCCGATTCAGCGACAAGGTCGAGCACCAGCGCACGCACGGCGCGGCGCTCGGCGGCGGGGCGAAAGAGCGGCTCGCGCGCGGCGCACTGCGCGGCGAGGCGACGGGCGAAGGACGTGTCGCCGACGAAGCGACGCATCAGTGCCGCGAGCGCTTCGGCGTCGCCGACCGGGAAGTAGCCGTCGTAGTCGGCACCGAGCAGGCCGACGTTGCCGTCGATGGCGCTCGCCAGCACCGGCACGCCGGAACGCACGGCCTCGATGACGACGTTGGCGCCCCCTTCCATGCGGCTCATGTGGACGAGCGCGCGGGCGCCCGCGATCGCGCGCCGCGTCGCCGTGTGCGACATCGGGCCGAGCCAGCGGTAGGCGGGGCAGTCGCGCATCGTCGCGCGGGCCGCATCGGCGAGCGCCGGGTCCAGTCCACCGCCGATGTGCGCGACCGTGGGCGATGCGCCGCCGCCGGCGAGGAGACGCACCGCGCGCAGCAGCGTCTGCGGGTCCTTCTCTTCGCGCAGATGACCGACCGCGACGAAGTCGGGGTCGGCGGGCGTCCGCGCGACCGAAAGCGCCGGCGCCGACTGGACGATCACGACCGTCTTGGCGCGTGTGCCTGCGTCCAGCCGCGTGAGCCCGGCCTCCTGCAGCACCACGAGCCGACTGGCACACTCGACCGAATGTCGGGCACGCGGGTCATGGTCGAGGTCGCGGTACAGGTCGGTGCCGGTCAGGACGAGCACCAGCGGTGCCTCGGGACGGGCGTGGCGCCAGCGCGCCACCGAATCGGCCGAGCGGCGCGCGTGCAGCGCGATGAGGAGGTCCGCAGCGTCGCCTTCGCGCCATTCGCTGTCGACCGTCGCCGCCGCGACCGGTGCCAGGAACCGCTGCCAGCGCGCCGCAGTGTGCCAGTTGCCGTTGTTTGCGGCAGCGAGCGCCGGCGAGACGATCGTCACGCGCGGCTTTGGCGAGGTCGCAGCCTGCATCGAACCATGATGGCACGCGCGTCCGGCGTGCGTCGCGATGGCCGCTGACGCACGCCGACTCGCCGGCGCCGCCCTGGCGGCCGCCCTGCGCGACAGCCGCGCGACGACGCTCGCGCGCACCTTCGATCGCGACGACTGGCGCGTGGCGCGGCAGGCCGGCGTCAATCCGGTCGCCTGGGAGCTCGGCCATCTCGCCTGGTTCGCCGAGTTCTGGATCCTGCGCGGACCGCATCGCCTCGACCCCGACGGCCGGGTCACGGCCGAGCGCCCTGCGCGCCTGGCCGGCCCGGACGCGCTCTTCGATTCGTCGCGACTCGCCCACGGCGATCGCTGGACGGCCGCGCTGCCGGATCGCGACGCGCTCGCGGCGCGCCTCCAGTCGCAGCTCGACGCCTGCCTCGACGCGATCGCCACCGAGGACGACGACGCGCAGAATTATTTCCATCGCCTCGCCCTCTTCCACGAGGACATGCACGGCGAGGCGTTCGTCTGGCTGCGCGCGACGCTCGGCTGGCCGGCGCCAGACGGTCTCGCGCTCGCCGGCCTCGGCGCTGCCGAGCCGATCGCGGTCGCGGGCGCCGAGATCGAACTCGGCCGCGGACCGGACGCGCGCGGATTTTCGTTCGACAACGAGAGCCCGGCGCGGCGGGCGCGTGTTGCGCCGTTCGAGGTCGACGCGGCGCCGGTGACGAACGCCTCCTTCGCGCGCTTCGTCGACAGCGGCGGCTACGACGATTCCCGCTGGTGGCGGGGCGAGGCTGGCGCCTGGCGCCGTCGCCAGACGCGGGCCCGGCCGGAGCGATGGCGGCGCAGCCAGGACGGCCACTGGCAGCAGCGCTGGTTCGACCGCTGGATCGCCCTCGATCCCGACGCCCCGGTGATCCACCTCAATGCCTTCGAGGCCGAGGCCTTTGCCCGATGGGCCGGCCGACGCCTGCCCGGCGCGGCGGAGTGGGAGCACGCCGCCCGCGACCCGCGCTTTCGCTGGGGACGAAGCGTCTGGGAATGGACCGCCGACGCCTTCCAGCCGCACCCCGGATTCGTGCCCGGCCCCTACCGCGACTACTCGGAACCGTGGTTCGGCGATCATCGCGAGCTGCGCGGCGGCTCGTTTGCCACCCACGACCGCCTGCACCACCCGAGCTACCGCAATTTCTTCACCC
>JBDTJD010000296.1:0-3453 GCA_039935975.1 Caldimonas sp. | reverse complement strand
AGCGTCAGCATCAGGAGCCAGAGGAGGATCGAGCCCTCGTGGCCGCCCCAGACGGCGGTGACGCGGTAGTGCAGCGGCAGCGAGCGGTTCGAGTTGGTGGCGACGTAGAGCACCGAGAAGTCGTTGTCGACGAACGAGAGCGCGAGGCAGACGAACGCGAAGGCGACGAGCGCGAACAGGAGCCGCGCCGACGGCCGGGCCAGCGCCATCCAGTCGCCGCGGCCCTGCGCGGCTCCGAGCATCGGCATGACGCCGAGCACGGCGGAGACGCCGAGCGCGATCCAGAGCGCGAAGTGGCCGAGTTCAGGAATCATCGATCGAACCCCGGAATGTTCACTTGGGTAAGCGTCACTTGCGCAGCGTCGCGCCGTCCATCGACTCGGCGAGCTTCGGGTTGCCCTGCTGGGCGCGCTTGAGCGCCTCGGCAGCTTCGGGCGGCATGTAGTTCTCGTCGTGCTTGGCGAGCACCTCGCGCGCGACGAACACGTCGCCCTGGAGCTGGCCCTGGGCGACCACGCCCTTGCCCTCCTTGAAAAGGTCGGGGAGGATGCCGTCGTATCGCACCTGGACCGACTTGGCGGTGTCGGTGACGACGAAGCTCGCGACCGTGCCCTCGCGCTTCAGCGTGCCCTTCTCGACCAGGCCGCCGAGGCGGAACGTGCGTGCGCTCGGCGCCTCGTGCGAGGCAATCTGCGACGGCGAGTAGAAGAAGACGAGGTTGCTCTGGAACGCGTTCAGCACGAGCGCGGTCGCGATGCCGACCGCGGCCAGGATGCCGGCGGCGATCGCCAGGCGCTTCTGGCGCGGCTTCATCGCGCGGCCTCGCCGTCCAGCACGAGCGCGCGACGGGCGCGCCGGTGGCGCTGCGCGGCCAGCACCGGCTCGATTGCCATGCACGCCGCGCAGACGGCGTAGGCGCCCCACACGTAGCCGCCGTAGCCGCCCATGGCGATGAAATCCGCTGCGCTGTTCCAGTTCACGTCGACATCCTTGCCGTTGTCCTCTCGCCGCGCGCCGTTGCCGACACGCTCGCCTTCGCCCAGGCAGCGTGATTGTCGCGCTCCAGCGCAATGGCCCTGGTGCGGACGAAGACGACGGCAAACGCATAGGCCCAGAACGAGAGCGTCATCAGCAGCATCGCGGTCAGCATCACGCTGGCCATCTTCGGCGACGAGGTGACGCTGACGCTCGCACCCTGGTGCAGCGTGTTCCACCAGACGACCGAGAAATAGATGATCGGCACGTTGACGCTGCCGACAACGGCCAGCAGCGCGCCGGCGCGATCGGCCCGGCGCGTGTCGTCGATCGCCGAGACCAGGGCGAGGTAGCCGACGTAGAGAAAGAGCAGGATGAGCTCGGAGGTGAGCCGAGCGTCCCACACCCACCACGCACCCCATGTCGGCTTGCCCCACAGGGCGCCGGTCCACAGGGCGATGAAGGTGAACATCGCGCCGGTCGGCGCGATCGCGCGCGCGACGATCGAGGCGAGCCGCGCGTTGAAGGCCCAGCCGATCGCGGCCCAGAAGGCCATCACGACGTAGAGCACCATCGACATCCACGCCGCCGGCACGTGGATGAAGATGATCCGGTAGGCGTCGCCCTGGGTCGCGTCGGTCGGCGCGCGCAGGAGACCCAGATAGAGCCCCGCGACGGCGAGGATCGCAGCAACCGCGGTGAGCCAGGGCACGAGCTTGCCGGCGAGCGGATAGAACGCGGCCGGCGAGGCGAAGCGGAACCAGGCGATCGATCGGTTCATGCCGGGACGCTCGTTCGACTGTCGCTCATTCGGTCGCGATGCGCAGGGCCGCGGCCGTCGCCGGGGGCGTCAGCAGCGCCATGAAGATCAGCACCGCGCCGAGGAGCGAGAAGTGGCCGCGCGGCGAGACGCCCGAATCGACGGCCGTCACCGCACCTGCGCCGAAGATGATCACCGGGATGCAGAGCGGCACGATGATCAGGATCAGCAGCACCGCGCCGCTGCGCAGGCCGAGCGTCAGCGCCGCGCCGAGACCGCCGAGCAGGCTCATCACGGGCGTGCCGAGGACCAGGCTCGCGACCAGCGCGGCGATGCTCGACGGCGCCATGTCGAAGAGCAGGCCGAAGACCGGCGCGGCCACGACCAGCGGCAGGCCGGTGACGAGCCAGTGCGAGACCGCCTTGGCCGCGACGATCGCGATGCGCGCGCCGGGCACCAGCAGCATCTGCTCGAGCGAGCCGTCGGCGTGATCGCCGGCATAGAGCTGGGTCACGGACAGCATCGCCGCAAGCAGCGCCGCGACCCAGACGACGCCGGGTGCGATCTGGCGCAGCATCTGCGGCTCCGGCCCCACGCCGAGCGGAAAGAGGCTCACCGCGACCGTGAAGAAGGCGAGCGGCAACAGCGCATCGACAGGCCGGCGCGCGGCCAGGCGCAGATCGCGGCCGACCAGTGCGGCGAAGGTGCTCATGCAAAGGCGGGTTCATGCAGATGCACGACGGCGGGGACGGGGTGGGCGATCGGCACCGGCAGGTGGCTGGTGAGCACGACGCTGCCGCCGCGCTTCGCGTGTTCGGCGATCAGCGCCGCGAGCACGTCGACGCCACCCGCGTCGAGCGCATCGAACGGCTCGTCGAGTAGCCAGGGCAGGGCCTCGCGCTGCGCGGCGAGGCGGGCGAGGGCGACGCGTCGACGCTGGCCCTGCGAGAGCGTGCGGACGAACGCATCGCGGCGACTGGCCAGGCCGAAGCGCTCGAGGGCCACGTCGGCGGCGTCATCGTCGACCGGCGCGCCGCCGAGATCGAGCAGGAAGCGGAGCGATTCGCGCACGGTCAACTCTTCCTTGAGGGCGTTGGCGTGGGCGAGGTAGACCAGCCTGGGGGCGATGTCATCGCTTCGCTGCCACGTGATCGTTCCGCTGCTCGGCGCCGCGAGACCCGCGAGGGTTCGCAGCAGCGTCGTCTTGCCCTGGCCGTTGGCGCCGCGCATCCAGACGATGTCGCCAGCGCCGGCGATGAAGCTCGTCGGCGCGAACAGCACGCGATCGCCGCGGCTGCAGACGAGCTCGCGCACCTCGAGCGTCGCCGCCCGCCGTGTCAACGGATGCTGTCCTTGCTGCTCGCCCATCGATCGCTACGGCCCGCCGGCCCTGTTCTGGTTGTGGCGGATTGTCGCGGAAGGCGCTCGCGCTCCGCGCAGCGGGTTGTGAGCGACCGTACACGGCGCATGCCGTGCCGAATTGCCGATCTCGTCCCGTCAGCCGGGATCGCTCTGGATTTCGAAATAGCGCTGCGCAGTGAACGCGATCGTCGCGACGGCGATCGACGCCCCCGTCGCGAGCGCGAGGGCGACCGCCACAAGCGTCGGCCAGGAGGAGCGCGTCGGGCGCGTGGCGGCGCCGTAGCGGGCCGCCCAGCGCTCGTCGCTTGTCAGGCCGTAGACGATGGCCACGAGCATCGTGCCCGCGAGCATCGCGC
>JBDTJD010000295.1:0-4470 GCA_039935975.1 Caldimonas sp. | reverse complement strand
CATTCGTCCTCGGCCACGAAGGGCAGGGCATCGCTCCGGCCGTGGCATCGCGCTGCACGGCGATGCTCGCGATCCCGCAGCCGGGCGGCGAGGAGTCGCTCAACGTCGCCGCGGCGGCCGCCGTGTGTTTCTACGAATCCGCCCGGCGCCGCCGGGCCTGATGCCGGAGATTTCGATGTCTATTACTACCTCGATACCCTCGCTGCCGACCTTCGACGACGTCCGCGCCGCCTCCGCGCGAATCGCGGGCCACGCCCACCGCACGCCGGTGCTCACCTCGCGCACGGCCGACGCCGCGCTCGGTGCCGAGCTGTTCTTCAAGTGCGAGAACTTCCAGCGCATGGGTGCCTTCAAGTTCCGCGGCGCGTTCAATGCGCTGTCGTGCTTCGACGAGCGCCAGCGCCGTGCGGGCGTCGTGGCGTTCTCGTCGGGCAACCATGCGCAGGCGATCGCACTCTCGGCGCGAATCCTCGGCATGCCGGCGGTGATCGTGATGCCGCACGACGCACCGGCGGCCAAGGTCGCGGCGACGAAGGGCTACGGGGCAGAAGTGGTCGTCTACGACCGCTACAAGGAAGATCGCGAAGCGATCGGCCGCGGTCTCGCGGACGAGCGCGGCATGACGCTGATCCCGCCCTACGACCATCCCGACGTCATCGCCGGCCAGGGCACCGCGGCGCTGGAGCTGATCGAGGACGTCGGCACGCTCGACGCCTTGTTCGTGTGCCTGGGCGGCGGCGGCCTGCTCTCGGGCTCGGCGCTGTCTGCGCGCACGCTGTCGCCGTCGTGCAAGGTCTACGGGGTCGAGCCGGCAGCGGGCGACGACGGTCAGCGCTCGTTTCGCAGCGGCCGCATCGTCTCCATCGAGACGCCGAAGACGATCGCCGACGGCGCGCAGACGCAGCGCCTGGGCGACTGCACATTCCCGATCATCCGGCGCGACGTCGACGATATCTTCACCGTCAGCGATGCGGAGCTGGTGGAGGCGATGCGCTTCTTCGCGGAGCGGATGAAGATGGTCGTCGAGCCGACCGGCTGCCTGGGCTACGCCGCGGCGCGACGCATGAAAGGCGAGCTTGCCGGGCGGCGTGTCGGGGTGATCCTCAGCGGCGGCAACGTCGACCTCGCGAGATTTGCCGCCCTGCTCACGACGTGATGGACGGGCGGCAGGCGGACTTGCTCGCCGCACGGGCGATCCGCCACAGGCCCAGTGCCGACGCGTCGGCGATCGTCTCGTCGCAAGTGCGCCCGAAATGCGCGAGGCCCCGACGGTAGCGGTCGCAGAGGCGATCATCGCCGGCGAGCACGAGCGGCACGTCCGCCTCGACGTCGACGAGCGCTGCGGCGAGCTCGGCGCCGATCAGGAGACCGGACAGGTAGTCCGCCAGTGATGTCGCCGGCACTCGTCCGAAGAGCCCGAGCGTGCGCACGCCGAAGAGATGACGAGCGACGTCGGCGCCACCGGCTTCGCGCGCGGCGGCGCAGCCGCGCTCGAAAGCGTCGGCGTCGAACGACGTCGAAGGAGCGAGGGAACGGGCCAGGACCGAATGCGAGCGCAGGAGCTCGAACAGCTCGCCGGTCATCCGCGTCGCGAACGAGACGATGCAGCCGTGCTCGACCTTCACCCATTTCGAGTGCGTGCCGGGAAGGACGATCCAAGCGACGCCGTTCGCGAGCCGCGCGTCGCGCGCGAGCACGCCCGCGACCTGCGTCTCCTCTCCACGCATGACATCGGGCGCGGCGCCGACGGGATGCCGCGATACGCCGGGGACGATGCGGACTCGCAGGCCGCCGCTTCCCTCGACGACGACCAGCCGGTCGTGGAGCGCAGCGATGTCGACGGGGCATTCGAGATAGCCCGCCTCGACCCAGCCGTGGGCACTGCCGACCATGCCGCAGGCCAGCACAGGCAGGCCCGATGCGAGCCAGTCAGGGATGAGGCTGCGCAGGTGTCGCTCGAAGATCGCCGGTCGATCGACGGCTGCGACCTCGAGGCTCAGGCGGGAAGCGCCGCTTTCGCTCGTGCGGCTCTCGAGCACCTCGGCCGCGTCGTCCATCAGGTAGGCGCGCAGCGAGCTGCTGCCCCAGTCGAGTGCGATCAGGGCGCGCTGTTCTGCCATGCGTCCACGAACGCGCGTGCGCGTTTGCCGGTGAGCGTCGCCGACTGGCCGGGCCGGTACAGGTCGCTGCCCAGCCCGGCGCCGACGCACCCGGCACGTCGGTAGTCGCCCAGATTGGTCACGTCGACGCCGCCGACGGCGACGAGCGAGATCTCCGCGGGCAGCACCGACCGGAGAGCGCGAACGTGACCGGCACCGAGCGATGCGGCCGGAAAGATCTTGACCACGCGCGCCCCTGCCCGCCAGGCCGACAGCGCCTCGCTTGCCGTCAGCGCGCCGGGCATCGTCACCAGGCCGCGTCGGAGCGACTCGGCGACCAGCGCAGGGTCGACATGCGGCGAGACCGCGAGGCGGCCGCCAGCGGCCTGCAAAGCGTCGAGATCGGCGTTGCGGAGGACGGTGCCGGCGCCGACCAGGGCTCGCGTTCCGGCGAGCGTGGCGATGGTGGCGACGCTGCTCGCCCAATCGGGCGAATTGGTCGGCACCTCGATGGTGTCGAAGCCGGCGTCGAGCAGCGCTCGCGCGTGCGCCGCCGCTTCGTGGGGCTCGATGCCGCGCAGGATCGCCACCAGAGGCAACGCCGAAGGCCAGTCGAACCGCCGTCCGTCGAGCGCGGGCATGGTTCAGTACGCGAGCCGCTCGGGCTGCAGGTCGCGCAGGATCGTGGTCGCGATCTCCTCGATCGACTTGTGCGTCGACGAGAGCCAGGCGATGCCTTCGCGCTTCATCATCGTCTCGCCTTCGCGAACCTCGTAGCGGCAGTTCTCGATCGACGCGTACTTGCTGTTCGGACGGCGCTCGTTGCGGATGCGGGCGAGCCGGTCGGGATCGATCGTGAGGCCGAAGCACTTGGCCCTGAAAGGCGCGAGTGAGGAAGGCAGCTTGCCGCGCTCGAAGTCCTCGGGGATCAGCGGATAGTTTGCCGCCTTGATGCCGTGCTGCATCGCCAGGTAGAGCGACGTCGGCGTCTTGCCGCTGCGGCTCACGCCGACCAGGATCACGTCGGCCTGAGCCAGGTTCTTCGACGACTGGCCGTCGTCGTGGGCCAGCGAGAAGTTGATCGCCTCGATCCGGTCGGTGTATTCCTGGCTGTCGGAGACGTCCGAGAAGCGGCCGATGCGATGGTTGGAGGTGATGCCGAACTCGGCCTCGAGCGGCTCGATGAAGGTGTTGAACATGTCGAGCACGAGGCCGTGCGACTGCTCCTTGACGATCGCCAGGATCTCGGGATTGACGAGGGTGACGAAGACGATCGGCTTGCGACGGTCGCTGCTGGCCGTGTGGTTGATCTCGCGCACCACCTGATGCGCCTTGTCCGGCGTGTCGATGAACGGGCGGCGCAGGTGGCGCGGCTTGATCGCGAACTGCGAGAGGATCGAGTTGCCGAAGGTCTCGGCGGTGATGCCGGTGCCGTCGGAGACGAAGAAGACGGTGGCTCGCAGCACCGTCGCGCCCCCGGCGCTGCCGGAAAGCGAACCGGGGGAGGTCGTTGGCGCGTCGGAGTTCATCGCAGGATGATGTCACGAGGCAGGCGCGCGGCCGCCGCACGGCGGCGCGCTCTTAGAATCTGCCAGTCTTCTATCCCGACACCTCGTGACTGCCGCCCTTCGTCCCTGCCGCTCCGCACGCCGCCCCTGCCGCGTCGCCGTGATGCCGCGCCGCGCAGACGCCACGACGGCCAGCCAGGCCCTGGGCCAGGATCGGGAAGCACCGGTTTTTCACGATCGCGGAGCCTTCCCATGTCATCCACCCACCTGGCGACCGCCTTCGTCGCCCCCTTCGAGACCCTGAGAAACGGCGACGTCGAGGCGGTCGGCGGCAAGAACGCCTCGCTCGGCGAGATGATCAGCCAGCTGAGCGAATCGGGTGTGCGCGTGCCCGGCGGTTTTGCGACCACGGCTCACGCCTTTCGTACCTTCCTCGCCGAAGGCGGCCTTGTCCGACGGATCGCCGATCGGCTGGCCACGCTCGACACAGACGACGTTCGCGCGCTCACGCAGGCCGGCGCCGAGATCCGCGGCTGGATCGAGAAGCAGCCCCTGCCGCCGGCTTTCGAGGCCGAGGTTCGGCGCGAATTCGAACGGCTGAGCGCCGGCGCTCCCGGCGCCTCGTTCGCGGTGCGCTCTTCGGCGACGGCGGAGGACCTTCCCGACGCTTCGTTCGCCGGCCAGCAGGAGACCTTTCTCAACGTCACCGGCATCGACGACATCCTGGCCAGGATGCGCGAGGTGTTCGCGAGCTTGTACAACGACCGCGCCATCAGCTATCGCGTCCACAAAGGCTACGCGCACGGCGACGTCGCGCTCTCGGCCGGCGTCCAGCGCATGGTCCGCAGCGACCTCGGCGCGGC
>JBDTJD010000294.1:0-4850 GCA_039935975.1 Caldimonas sp. | reverse complement strand
TTCCCGCCACCGAAGCGCCCGTCGCCGCTGGCGATGCTCTGACGATCTACTGGAACGCCACTTCCGCGAAGCTGCGCAGCTTGCGGCTGTGGAGCTGGTCGACGCCGCCCTCGCGCAGCCGCTCGATCGCACGCATGCCGATGCGAAGGTGCTGGTCGACGCGCTCCCGGTAGAAGTGGTTCGCCATACCCGGCAGCTTGATTTCGCCATGGAGCGGCTTGTCGCTGACGCAGAGCAGCGTCCCGTAGGGCACGCGGAAGCGAAAGCCGTTGGCGGCGATGGTCGCGCTTTCCATGTCGAGCGCGATCGCGCGGCTCTGGCTGAAGCGGCGCTCCGGCGTGCTGAGCGCGTGGCGCGACGGCAGCAGCTCCCAGTTGCGGTTGTCGGTGCTGGCGACCGTTCCGGTGCGCATGATCCGCTTGAGCTCGTGGCCTTTCAGCTGGGTCACCTCGGCCACCGCCTCCTCGAGCGCGACCTGCACCTCGGCCAGTGCCGGGATCGGCACCCAGAGCGGCAGGTCCTCGTCGAGGACGTGGTCCTCGCGCACGTAGCCGTGCGCCAGCACGTAGTCGCCGAGCCGCTGCGTGGTGCGAAGTCCGGCGCAGTGGCCGAGCATCACCCAGGCGTGCGGGCGCAGCACGGCAATGTGGTCGGTGATGGTCTTGGCGTTGGCTGGCCCGACGCCGATGTTGACCATCGTGATGCCGCTGCCGTCGTCGCGCACGAGGTGGTAGGCCGGCATCTGCGGCAGGCGCGGCGGCGGCGAGCCGAGGTCGTCGCCGATCCGTGCCGCAGCGCCCTTGGGTCGCTCGATGACGTTGCCCGGCTCGACGAAGGCGTCGTAGTGCGCGCTGCCCGGCGCGCCGGCCATCGCCTCGTGGCCGAGGCGCACGAACTCGTCGATGTAGAACTGGTAGTTGGTGAAGAGCACGAAGTTCTGGAAGTGCTCGGGGTCGGTGCCGGTGTAGTGGCGCAAACGATGCAGCGAGTAGTCGACGCGCGGCGCGGTGAAGAGTGCGAGGGGGTGCGCTTCGCCGGCGCGCGTGACCCAGGTGCCGTTGGCGATGCCGTCGTCCATCGCGCCCAGGTCGGGGAGGTCGAACAGGTCGCGCATCAGCAAGCGCCGATCGGCGTCGAGATTTCCCTCGATGTGATCATGCTCGGCGAACGAGAAGTGGACGGGGATCGGCTGCTGGCTCGTGCCGACCTCGAGCGCGACACCGTGGTTCTCGATGAGCAGGCGGAACTGTTCGAGGTAGTAGCTCGCGAACAGGTCGGGCCGCGTGACGGTCGTCTCGTACGTGCCTGGCCCGGCGACAAAGCCGTAGCTCAGGCGCGTGTTGGCCCGCGCGACGGTGTCTATCCGCACGCGCACGAACGGATAGCAGCCGCGCACCCGGCCTTCGGGCGCCGTGCCGTTGACGAAGCTTTGCAGCGCACCCCGCAGATGGTCGACGCTGCCGTCGTAGATCTCGCGGACGCGGGCGAGCGCCGCAGCGGCGTCGTCGAAGAGCGCCGGAGCGATGAAGGGCGGGACGAGAGACACGGGGGCCCCTGGTTGCGCGGCCTAGCCGATCTTCGCGAAGCTCACGATGTCGAGCGGCTCCGCGAACATCGGCCCGGCCGCAGCGACCGCCGCGGCCACGTGCGGCGTCTTCATGTGGGCGTCGACGTCGGCCTGGGTGCGCCACTCCTCGACGGTGCGAAAGACATGCGGCTTGTCGGCGCGCTGGAACAGCTCGTACGAGACGCAGCCGGCTTCGCCTCGCGTCTTGGCCGCGAGCTCGGCGAGCTGGGTCTTCGCAGCCTCGGCATGCTGCGGCTTGACGACGATCGAAGCCATCACGTGGACCATGGAAGTGTCTCCTCGTCGGGGCGTGCAAAATCGCTCGCAACGCCGATGATGCCGCACCCCGATGACGATTCCGCTTCCCGACGCGTCCTCTCGCACCTTCGGCCCATTCTTGCGGCGCTGACCGGCATGCCCAGGGCCTCGCGATGAAAGTCCTCGTGCTCGGCGCCGGGGTCATCGGTGTCTGCGCCGCCTACGAGCTTGCCGGCGCCGGGCACGAAGTGGTCGTCGTCGACCGGCAGGCCGCGCCGGCACTGGAGACGAGCTTTGCCAACGCCGGCGAAGTTTCGCCCGGCTATTCGGCACCCTGGGCCGGTCCGGGCGTGCCGCTGAAGGCGATCAAGTGGCTCGCGATGCATTACCGGCCGCTCGTCATCCGACCCAACATCGATGTGGCGACGGTGCGCTGGATGCTGGCGATGCTGCGCAACTGCACAGCGGCGCGCTACGACATCAACAAGCGGCGCATGGTCCGTCTGGCCGAATACAGCCGTGACTGCATGCGCGATCTGCGCGCCACCACCGGCATCGCCTACGACGAGCGGATGCAGGGCACGCTGCAGCTCTTTCGCACCCAGAAGCAATTCGACGACAGCGCCAGCGACATCGCCATCCTGCAGGAAAGCGGCGTGCCGTTCCAGTCTCTCGACCGCGACGCCTGCATCCGCCACGAGCCGGCGCTCGCCCGCGTCCGCGAGAAGTTCATCGGCGGTCTGCGACTGCCGGGCGACGAGACCGGCGACTGCTTCAAGTTCACCCAGCGGCTCGCGGCGCTCGCGGCGGAGCGCGGCGTCGAGTTCCGCTTCGGCACGACGATCCGCTCGATCCGGCACAGCGGCGGTCGCATCGACGGGATCGTCGTCGACGACGGCGCCGTGCTGCGGGCCGACGGCTACCTCGTCGCGCTCGGCAGCTACTCACCGCTCCTCGTCGCGCCGCTCGGGCTTCGGCTGCCGATCTATCCGGTCAAGGGCTATTCGATCACGGTGCCCATCGTCGACGCCGGTGGCGCGCCTGAGTCGACGGTGATGGACGAGACCCACAAGATCGCCGTCACGCGGCTTGGCGATCGCATCCGGGTCGGCGGCACGGCCGAGCTCGCCGGCTACACGCTCAAGCTGCACGAGGCGCGGCGCAGGACGCTCGAGCACGTCGTCACCGATCTCTTCCCCGCTGGCGGCGACGTGAGCCGGGCCGAGTTCTGGTGCGGGCTGCGACCGATGACGCCCGATGGCACGCCAATCATCGGCGCGACGCCGTTCCCGAATCTGTTCCTCGCCACCGGTCACGGCACGCTCGGCTGGACGATGGCGGCCGGAACCGGGCGCGTCATGGCCGACGTCATTTCCGGCCGCCCGCCGGCGATCGACCTCGACGGCCTCACGATCGCCCGCTACCGCCGCCACGCCGGCCGACCCTGACCGTGGCCGGTCGCAGCGACGTTCGCTCGCCGCTCGCCGGCAGCGTCGTCGCGCTCCTCGTCGAGGTCGGTCAGGCGGTCGAGCGCGACGACGTGCTCGCGGTCATCGAGTCGATGAAGATGGAGCACGAGGTCCGTGCCGAACGATCCGGGCAGGTCGCTTCGCTCGCGGCACGGGTCGGCGAGGTCGTCGCCTCGGGAGACCTGCTGGCGACACTCGACGTCGACGGGACGCACCCCGCCGCGCCATCGGTGGCGCGCGTGTCCGCGGCGCCGCGCGCGCCCTTGCGCACCGATCTGCTCGGTCTGCAGATGCGAGAGTCGAAGCTCGCCGACTCCAGTCGCCCGCAGGCGGTCGCCAAGCGGCATGCGCTCGGCCTGCGCACTGCGCGCGAGAACATCGCCGACCTCTGCGACGCGGGAAGCTTCGTCGAATATGGCGCGCTCGCCTACGCCGCCCAACGCGGCCGGCGCGAGCTCGACGACCTGATCCGCAACACGCCGGCCGACGGCATGGTCACCGGCATCGGCAGCGTCGACGCTGCCACCTTCGGCGCCGAGCGCTCCCGCGTCGTGGTCCTGGCCTATGACGCGACAGTGCTCGCGGGCACCCAGGGCTTTCGCAACCATCAAAAGACCGATCGCCTGCTCGGGATCGCGGCCGCGCAGCGGCTCCCGCTCGTGCTCTTCGGTGAGGGCGGCGGCGGCCGTCCGGGCGACGTCGACATGCCCATCGTCGCCGGCCTGCACGTGCCGACCTTCGCCAGCTTCGCCCGTCTGAGCGGCCGCGTGCCGCTCGTGGCCGTCGTCGCCGGCCGCTGCTTTGCCGGCAACGCCGCGCTCGTCGGCTGCTGTGACGTGATCATCGCCACGCGCGCCAGCTCGATCGGAATGGGCGGGCCGGCGATGGTCGAGGGCGGCGGGCTCGGCGTCTTCGCGCCGGAGGCGATCGGCCCGAGCGACGTGCAGTCGCGTTCGGGCGTGATCGACGTGCTCGTCGACGACGAAGCCGAAGGCGTCGCGGTGGCGCGTCGCTATCTCGCCTTCTTCCGCGGCCGGGTCGCTGTCGTGCAAGACGAGCGCGACCCCGCCGCGATGCGCGAGCTGCTGCCCGCCAACCGCCAGCGCGCCTACGACATCCGCACCGTCGTCGCGGCGCTCGCCGACGCCGACTCGACGCTCGAGCTGCGCGCCGGCTTCGGCGCCGGCGTCGTCACGGCGCTCGCGCGAATCGAAGGTCGGCCGGTCGGCGTGCTCGCGAGCAATCCGTCGCATCTCGGCGGCGCGATCGACGCCGACGCGGCCGACAAGTCGGCGCGCTTCATGCAGCTGTGCGATGCCCACGGCCTGCCGATCGTCTCGCTCATCGACACGCCCGGGTTCATGGTCGGGCCCGAGATCGAGGCCCGCGCCCAGGTGCGCCATGCGAGCCGCATGTTCGTCGTCGGTGCGCAGCTGCGCGTGCCCGTCGTCGCGCTGGTGCTGCGCAAGGCGTACGGCCTCGGCGCGATGGCGATGGCGGCCGGCGGCCTGCACGTCCCGGTCGCGACGGCGTCGTGGCCGAGCGGCGAGTTCGGC
>JBDTJD010000293.1:0-4133 GCA_039935975.1 Caldimonas sp. | reverse complement strand
TGAGCGAGGAGGCCAAGGACCACCTGGCCGACAGTGCCGACACGCTGGAGCAGGCGCTTTCCGCCCGGCTCGTGCGCGCCGGCGCGTGAAAGGCGACGGCCGCCCGAAGGCGGCCGCTGCCGTTGCCCCGCCCGCCCGGCTTCGGCCGGGCCGGCGTCTCACTCGAGCGTCGGCGCCGCTTCGTGCGTCTCGAGGGCGACCCAGCCATCGCGGCGGCCGGTCACCGTCACCCTCGGCAAGGTGACCACGTCGACGACGGCGGTCTGGCGGGGGCTGACGACCCTCACCGCGGAGAGCGCCGCGCGGGCAGTCGGCGCGGCGGCGCTGCTGCGTGGGCCGCCCATCAATTCGGAGCCGACGGCGAGGGTGCCGGCAGCCAGCAGACCGAAGGTCAGGACGGCGGAGAAGAGGTTGTCGCGCATGGCCGGCTCCTTGTCGAAAGACGCATCCGTGATGCGTTGAAGGGAATGTAGGGAAGGTGCCGGCCGCTTCCCAGCGCGTTGCGACGAAGCGCTGGATTCCTGCGACGAAGCGCTCGGTGCGCGGATGGATCGAGGCGCCTCGACGCGCTGCGGCGCCGCAGCGCCGGCCGGTTCAGGCGCGGCGCGCTTCCTCGACCGGCACGCCGTGTCGGGTTTCTTCGAAGAGCGAGGGTTTGAAGGTGGTCGCGCCTTCGGAGCGGTCGTTGATCGCCCAGAGCATCAGCGCGCGCGCCGACATCGGCTTGGCGAAGAGGAAGCCCTGAAGCTCGTCGCAGCCCATCTGCACCAGCACCTGCTGCTGGCGCTGGTTCTCGACGCCCTCGGCGACGACCTTCAGGCCGAGCGCGTGGGCGAGCTTGACGACGGCGTCGACGACGGCGCGCGCGTCGGCACTGTGCTCGAGGTCCATGATGAAGCTGCGGTCGATCTTCAACTCCTCGGCGGGCAGCTTTCTGAGATAGGCCAGGCTCGAGTAGCCGGTGCCGAAGTCGTCGATCGACAGATGGGTGCCGAGCTCGCCGAGGCGGCGGAAGGTCGTCTGCGTCGTCTTGGTGTCCTCCATCGCTGCCGACTCGGTGATCTCGCAGGTCAGCAGCGACGGATGG
This sequence comes from Caldimonas sp., assembly GCA_039935975.1. Classification (GTDB taxonomy): domain Bacteria; phylum Pseudomonadota; class Gammaproteobacteria; order Burkholderiales; family Burkholderiaceae_C; genus Schlegelella_A. The sequence goes on along the minus strand of JBDTJD010000293.1, from coordinate 3,046 downwards.
ATGCGGTGCGCCTCGAGGGCGCCGGTGATGCGCTCGACGATGTCGTCCTGGCGCATCTGGTGCACCGAGAGGTTGATCGCCACGCGCATGCGCAGACCCTTCTCGCGCCAATGACGGCTCTGCCGGCAAGCGTCCTCGATCACCCAGTTGCCGATCGCGCCGATCAGGCCGAAGCGTTCGGCGATGGGGATGAAGACGCCGGGCAGCAGCATGCCGCGGGTCGGATGCATCCAGCGCAGAAGCGCCTCGACGGCCGTGACCTTCCCGCTCTGGGCATCGATCTTGGGCTGATAGAACAGCTCGAACTCCTTGGCGGCAACGGCCTTCCTGAGGTCGCGCAGGAGCTCGAACTGCGCTTCCGCGTCGGCGTCCATCGCGTTCGAATAGAAGCAGTGGGTCGAGCCGCCCGAGCGCTTCGACGAGTACATCGCGGCGTCGGCGCGGGCGATCAGCTTGGCGTGGCTGCAGCCATCGGGGTACATCGCGATGCCGACCGAGCACGAGATCATCACCTCGCGGCCGTCGGCGGCGTAGGGCTGCGACAGTCCCTGGATCAGCCGGTCGGCGACATGGGCGATCGCTTCCTGCGTCGTCACGTTCGTCAGCAGGAGCAGGAACTCGTCGCCGCCGACGCGGGCGACGACGTCCTTGCCGCGCGACATCGACTTCAGGCGCTGGCCGACTTGCTCGAGCACGAGGTCGCCGATCGAATGACCGTAGGTGTCGTTGACCGGCTTGAAGCCGTCGAGATCGATGAAGAGGAGGGCAAGGCGGGTCGCGCCGGCGTCGGCCTTGGTCGCGGCGGCGGCGAGGCGATCCTCGAAGTAGACCCGCGTCGGCAGCTTCGTGAGGCTGTCGACGGTGGGCGCGACGGTCGCCGGCAGGCGCGAATGGCGATCTTCGGCGTGCGAGCTGTCCTGATGCGAGCCGTTGAGCGTCGCCAGCGACATCGCGGCGAGCGCCGAGACGAGAAGCGCTTCGCCCCAGTTGGCGGCGGGCGCGTCGATGCCGCCGGACATGACGGCGGCCAGTGTCAGCAAGGTGGCGCAGAAGAGCGCCAGGAGGACCCGTGTCAGGCGCTGCTTGCGTCCGCCGCTGGCCTCCAGCCCGAGGCCGACGAGGGCGGTCGCGAGGAACAGCAGCGCTGCGGCCGGGCCCCAGGCTCCGACGGCCTGCGCCGCACGGAACAGGCCCGGCGTGGCGAAGATCGAGTGCGCATAGGCCACGAGCAGGGTGACGACAGCCAGCCCCGCGAAGAGGGGAAGCGTCTTGCGCCGGGCGGCAGCGGCGGTCGCCAGGGCGGCGCCGGCGAGGAGCCAGGCGAGCGCGCCCGTGACGAGCGACATGAAGCCGCCGCCGGCGGCCGCGTCGAGCGGTGCGAGAAAGCGACCGGGCCACCAGAGCCCGAAGCCGAACAGCAGGACGGCGCTGGCCTTGAGAGCAAGGGTGGCGGAGCGCGGGCGGTGTCGGGCGCGGACCTGGAACTCGGCGGCGAGCCACAGCAATCCTGCGCTGATCGCGAACCCTGCGAGGCCCGACAGCAGCCGGTGGCTATCCAGGAGAATCATGAAGAGCTGGTCCGCTCGTCCCGCATGGTGGCGAGTGATCCCCCCATGGGAGCACCGACTCGTTCATTTCGGTACCGCGCCCGGGACCTTGAGCCCCATCGGCGAGAGATTCGGATCAGCGGGCGCCACCGCGAGGTCGCGGGCGGCGCGAGCGCGGCCGGGCGGCCGCGCAGGTGTTGAAAATCGCACGTTTCGCCGGCCCCGGGCCGGCTCGCGTGCGCTTCAGGATCGCGCGATCAGCGTGCGGCGTCGCGGTGGCCGGTGATCTCGACGCGGGGCAGCGTGATCACGGGCATCGTGTCGGCGGCGACCGTCGCGCGTTGCGAATGGGCGTCGGCGGCGACCGCCAGGCCGGTCGTGACGATGAAGGCGAAGACGGCGGCGCAAGCGGTGAGGCGGCTGATCATGGTGGGCTCCTTGAAGTGCGTGTCGGGATGCGATGGACCGCACTCTAGGCACCGAGGAAGCGCGCTGGAACCATGTTGCGACGAAACGCCCGGAAGCTGTGACGGGCTGTCGCCTGCCACGACGAACGCCGCGCGCCGGGCGTTCAGATCGGCGCCGTGCGCGCCTTCAGCCAGGCCAGCGCAGCGCCGGCGAGGCAGGGCGCGAGCCGCTCGGCAACCACCGCGTGGTAGCCGTTCAGCCACGCGATCTCGTCGGCCCGCAGCAGGCTGGCGTCGATGCAGCGCGTGTCGATCGGGCAGAGCGTGAGTGTCTCGAACTCGAGGAACTCGCCGAACTCGTCGCTGACGCCGGTCGCCGGCACGTTGAGCACCAGGTTCTCGACCCGCACGCCCCAGCGGCCCGGCCGGTACAGCCCGGGCTCGACGCTCGTGATCATTCCCGGCTGCATCGCCATCGTCGCGTCGGCAACGACGCGGGAGATCGACTGCGGGCCCTCGTGCACGTTGAGGAAGTAGCCGACGCCGTGGCCCGTGCCGTGTCCGTAATCGAGGCCGTGCTCCCAGAGCGGCGCGCGTGCGATCGCATCGAGCATCGGCGAGAGCGTGCCGCGAGGAAAGCGCGTGCGGCTGAGCGCGATCGTGCCGCGCAGCACCAGCGTCACGTCGCGCCGCTGCGCTTCGCTCAGCCGGCCGATCGGCCACATGCGCGTGATGTCGGTCGTGCCGCCGCGGTATTGCGCACCCGAGTCGATGAGCAGCAGGCCGTCGCCTTCGATGACCGCATGCGACTCGGGCAGCGCCCGGTAATGCGGCATCGCCCCGTTGGCGTTGAAGGCGGCGATGGTCGCGAACGATGGCCCGACGTAGCCCGGCCGGCGCGAGCGCGCCTCGGTGAGCCCGGCATCGATGGTGAGCTCGGTGATCGGCTCGGTGCGATTCGGGTTGGCGAGCCGGGCCTCGAATGCGGCGTAGAACTCGCACATCGCGATGCCGTCCTCGACCATCGCGCGGCGTACGTGCGCCGCCTCGGCGTCGGTCTTGCGGCTCTTGGCGAGCGTGCTGGGGTTGATC
>JBDTJD010000292.1:0-11327 GCA_039935975.1 Caldimonas sp. | reverse complement strand
AGCTCGTGCAGCTGCATGCCCAGGCGCAGCTGGTCGACGCGGATCTTGCGCAGCATGGGTGACCTCGAAGAGCCCGACGAAGCGCTAGAAGCCGAGGCTCGCGAGCAGCTCGTCGACCTCGCGCTGGTTGGCGACGGTGTCGTCGCGGCCGGTCGAATGGGTCACCCGGCCGGGCAGCGCCCTGGCCTGATCCTGCGCGATCTCCTGCGGCGCAGAACGGACGAGCAGCTTGACGAGGCTGTCCTCGAGGTCGGCGGCGAGCGAGACGACCTTGGCCACGACCTGGCCGGTCAGGTCATGGAAGTCCTGCGCCACCATGATGTCGGTGAGGTGGCGGTCGATGCGCGCGGTCGAGCCCTCCACCGCGCTGACGAAGTTCATCACCGCGCCGCTGGCCACCGCGCGGACCGGGTTGGCCACGATCGCGGCGGCGATCGCGCGCGTCGTCGCGGCGATCTGGGCGTGCTCGGCCTTGGCCTGCTCGACCGAGCCCAGCACCTTGTCGGCGGCATCGCCGGTCTTGGCGGTGAGGTAGGCGAGAGGGCTGCGCGCCTCGGGCAGGCCATCGGCGGCGCGTTGCGACCGGGGCTGGACACCGAGCTCGGCGAGCGTGTCGTGCAGCTGGCGCGTGATCGCGCCGAGCTGGCGGAACACGGCCGGCGACGCGGCCGCAAGGTCCGGGGCCGGATCGGCCGTGCAGTTGATCTTCATGAGGGTCCGCAGTGCTCAGGCCGGCGCGGCCATCTTCTGCAGGATCTTCTGCACCTTGTCTTCCAGCGTCGCCTTGGTGAAAGGCTTGACGATGTAGCCGGCGGCGCCGCTCTTGGCGGCCAGCACGATGTCTTCCTTTCGCGCCTCGGCCGTGACCATCAGCACCGGCAGGTGCTTGAGCGCCGTGTCGGCCTTGATCGCCGCGAGCAGCTCGAAGCCTGTCATGTTCGGCATGTTGATGTCGGAGACGACGAAGTCGAAGGGCTGCTCCTTCAGCTTGAGGAGTGCCTGGACGCCGTCCTCGGCCTCCTCGGCGTTGTCGCAGCCCATGTCCTTCAGCAATCCCTTGACGATGCGGCGCATCGTCGAGAAGTCGTCGACGACCAGGAACCTCAGGGCGGTGGGGTTGTGCATGGCGTGCTCTTCTCGTACCGGTCGGTCAGGCTGTTGTCGGCCCGCGGCGCCGGAACTTGACCCTGTCTGGCGCTCCGCCGCGCGAGCCGGGAAGAGCGCCACATTCCCCGCCCTTTTTGCGCTATCGCGACGGGCTGCTGCGCCGACACTGCATTTTTCGGCCGGATCTCCCCAATGACCAACCAGGTGCTATCGCAGGACGAGGTCGATGCCCTCCTGCAAGGCATCACCGGCGAAGGCGACGAGGCCGAGTCGACGTCGGACGCCGGCCAGGGCGCAGCGCGCGACTACAACCTGACCGACCAGGACAGGATCATCCGCGGCCGGATGCCGACGATGGAGCTCGTCAACGAGCGCTTCGCCCGCAATATCCGCGTCGGCATCTTCAACCTGATCAGGAAGAGCCCCGAAGTCGCCCTGAACGCGATCAAGCTGCAGAAGTACAGCGACTTCCTGCGCGAGATCGCCGTGCCGACCAACTTCAACATCATGAGCGTGCGGCCGCTGCGCGGCTCCGGCCTGGTGGTCTGCAACCCGGGCCTGATCTTCGCCATGATCGATGGCCTGTTCGGCGGCTCGGGCAAGTATCCGACCCGAATGGAAGGGCGCGATTTCTCGGCCACCGAGCAGCGTGTCATCGGCCGCCTCGTCGAGATCATCTCGGCCGAATACAAGAAGGCCTGGGAAGGCATCCATCCGATCGAGCTCGAGTACCAGCGCTCGGAGATGCTGCCGCAGTTCGCCACCATCGCGACGCCGAGCGAGGTCGTCGTGACGACCTCGTTCACGCTCGAGCTCGGTGACGCCAGCGGCGAGATCCACTTCTGCATTCCCTACTCGACGCTCGAGCCGATCCGCGACGTCCTCTACTCGACGCTGCGCGGCGACTCGAACCAGCCCGACCAGCGCTGGATCAGCCTGCTCAAGGAGCAGATCCAGCCCGCCGAGGTCGAGCTCGTCGCCGAGCTCGGCCACGCACCGGCGACGGTCGAGCAGCTCCTGTCGTTCAAGCCGGGCGATTTCCTGGAGCTCGACCTGAAGCAGGTGATCCAGGCGACGGTGTGCGGCGTGCCGCTCTTCAACTGCCACTACGGCACGTCGAACGGCCGCTATTCGCTCAAGGTCGACAACCTGCTCGATCAGTCCGGCACCGGCTGGACGCGCGACGGCCGTTGATCGGGCGCGGCCTGTCGGGCGCGCCGGCGATCCAGACTAGTTGAGCGCCATCAGCTTGCCGCGTTTCTGGGTCAGCTCGATGTAGCGCTGCAACGTGCGCAGCGTGTCGCCGCCCGGGCGGACGAACTCGAATCCGAGCCGTGCGCCGCGTGCCCCGTCGCTCACGTGCGTGCTGTGCTTCAGGCGCATGTCGACCTCGACGCGGGTGTCGCTGTCGAGCTCGATGCGCACCTCCGCGACGACGGTGCCGCGGCCGATCGACGGCTCTTCGGCGGGCAGGAACAGGCCGCAGCCGCCGATGCTGATGTCGACCAGGCGCAGTGACATCTCGCTGCCGGGCAAGTCCGGATGCATGAAGCGCGCCGTCGGCGGCGTTCGCGAGGCGGGTCGCACACGGAAGGAGTCACGGCGCTGGAAGCGGTAGAGCTCGCGCGGGGCGTTGCAGCTCAGCACGCTCGCGCGCTGGCCGCTGACGACACGCAGGCCGTGCACGTCGAACTGGATCTTGACGCTGTCGAGGTAGCCCACGACGGTGACCTCGTCGCCCTGAAGCATCGCGGCCATGGCCGGATCGGCGGGGTCGGCGTTGAAGCCGACGGTGCCGCGCGAGCCGTCGAGCGTCCAGAGCGCAGTGGTGAAGACGACGCCGTCCTCGCCATGCAGGTTGAGCAGGACGGAGCCGTCGAGGAGCTGCTTGAGGATCGACTGGATCTCGCGCGGTGCCGAGACCCGGAACTCGTCGAGCCCGTCGTCCTGGTTCATGCCGTCGAGTGGCGCGGGGCGAGTTTCCATGGCGTGCCTCGTGGCGGGTGTCGGGTGGATCTGGAGGGAAGGCGAAGACAGGCGTCAGTGCAGCGTCTTGGGACGGCCGGCAAGGATGTCGTCGAGGTCCTCCAGCCAGGGCTCGGCGAGATTGCGGATCTCCGCGTCGTTGAGCAGGATGCGCTGCATGAGGCGCGACTTCAGCTCGGCCTCGTCGGCGGGCAGCGGCTTGTCGGCGGCCGTGTTCTTGAGCTGGGCGATCAGCACGGCGCAGGCTCCCTCGAGCTTGACGACGTGATCCCAGTTGCCCTCGCGGGCAGCCTCGAGCATGTCCTGGCTGGCCTTCTCGATGGCCTCGTAGTAGTTCATCAGCAGGGAGTTCATGCGGGCTCCGGGGGTTTGCGTCTGGGGCATGTCATTGGACCTTGTAGGAAGCGCCCGGGCCGATCGCGGCCCAGGCCGAACGGACGGGTTCCATCAGCGAGGCGCACTCGTCGAGCGCGGCGGGGTCGTTGCGCAGGTTCGCCTCGGTGAGGCGGATCGCGACGTAGCGGTAGAGGTCGGCCAGGTCACTGGCCAGCTTGCCGCCGGCAGCGAGGTCGAGGTTGGCGCGAAGGCCCTCGTCGACGATCCGCACGGCGCGCGTGATCGCCTTGCACTTGGCCTCGATCTCGCGCTTTGCCATGGCCGAACGCGCCTGTGCGATCGACTCGCAGAATCCTTCCATGAGCATGGCCACGAGCCGGTGCGGCGAGGCGCCGTCGACGCCCGTTTCGACACCGACGGCGTGATAGGCGCCGGCAAGGGCGTTCGAGGCGTTTCTGAGGCTGGCGTTCGGCGCGAACATGGTGGCGTTGCGTTCTCGGGATGGGCTTGCTTGAGTATCGGTATCGCCGTGAGCGACTTGAGCCCCTGCTCCATTCCCGGACCGTGTCGTGACGGTCATCCGACGGGCGCGACGGCGCTCTGCGCGCCGCGCTTCAGTTCTTGTTGTTGTTCCAGGCCGCCACTTGCTGCGTGATGTAGCTGCTCTGGGTCGAGAGCGAGGCCATCTGCGTGTCGAGCGCGGTGTACTGAGCGCGCAGGCGCTTCTCGATGCCGGCCAGACGCATCGTGAAGCTGTCCTGGTCTTTCTGGTTGCGCTGCAGCTGGTTGCTCAAACCCGTGGTCCGGCTCGTGATCGAGCCGTCGATGCCGAGCATGGCAGTGGTCGTGTCGCGAAAGCGCTTGCCGAAGCCGTCATTGCTCGGGAAGAGTCCGCCGACACCGGTGAACAGCTTGGTGATCTCGGGCAGGTTGGCCAAGGCGCTGTCGAGCTTCGTGCTGTTGACCGTCATCGAGCCGTCGGTCTGGATCTGCAGCCCGACGTCCGAGAGGCGGCCGAAGGCGCTCGACGCGCCCGAGAGGCCGCCGGCCAGCGTTCGCAGTTGATTCTGCAGGCCGACCGCGGCGCTGTCGCCCTGCAGGATTCCGCCCTGCTTGGACGTGGGGTCGTACCTGGTGTCGGCGGCGATGAGCTTGTAGACCGAGGTGTAGGCCGCCGCGAAGTCGGTGAGCGTCTTCTTGAGCGTGTCGTTGTCGGCGACGACGGTGACCGTCGCCGCCGCGGTGGTCGGCGCAGACAGGGTGAGCGTGAGCCCATCGACGATGTTGGCGAGCGTGTTGCTGGCCGACGTGACCTGCAGGCCGTTGATCGTCGCCGCGGCGTCGGCAGCGACCAGCGGGCGGGTCATCTGCGAGGCGCCCGCCGTCGGGTCGTAGGCGAGCGCCGAGAGACCGGCCGCATCGGTGTTGTTTCCGTCGGCGTCGACCACCGAGGTACGGAATCCGTTCGCCGCACCAGTCGCGCTCGAGCTGATCAGGAGGCGCGAGCCGCTCGCGTCGGTCATGATCGTTGCGGTGACGCCGGCGCTGGCACCGTTGATCCTGTCGCGCACGTCGGCCAGCGTGTCGGTGGCCGAGACGACGATGTCGACCGCCGGCGGCGTCCCTGACGCCGTGAAGCTGGGTGCCCCGGTGGCCGCGCTGCCCCACTTGCCGAGCTCGATGTGCAGGGTGCCGGCGCCGATCGGCGCGGCGGCGGGCTTGGCGGCGCTGGCCAGCGTCTGCACGCTCGCGATCGAGGCCACCTTGACCGTGTAGGTCCCGGCGGTCGCGCCGTTGGTGGTGGCGCCGACGGCGGTGTTCGAGGAGGTGGCGACCGTCTGGCCCCAGGTGGTCTTGTTCGCCAGCTTGATGGCGAGATCGCTCAGGGTCGAGACGGCGCTCTTGATCTTGCCGTACTCCGAGACCGTGCCCTGGATCGCCGTCGCCTTGGTCTGCAGGGCCGTGAGCGGCCGCTGCTCCAGCGCCATCAGCTGGGTGACGATGGAGTTGACGTCCAGGCCGCTGCCGATGCCGGCGGAGCTGATCGTTCCCGTGCCTGAAGTGCTGATCGACGTGGCCACCGCAATTCCTTCTCAACGGTCGAAAGGGACCGATGTCCCGTTGTCGGCCCGCGTCGCGCCGACTTGAGAGGGACGGCGGAGCGGGCGCCGCCGTTTTCGACCTACTTCAGCAAGGACAGCACGCTTTGCGGCAGAGCGTTGGCCTGCGCCACCATCGCCGTGCCGGCCTGCTGCAGGATCTGCGAGCGCGACAGGTTGGCCGTCTCGGCCGCGAAGTCGGCGTCCATGATCCGGCCCCGGGCGGCCGACTGGTTCTCGCCGGTGATCTGCAGGTTGGAGATCGCGAAGCCGAAGCGGCTCATCGCGGCGCCGTAGGTGGCCCGGTTGGTCGTGATCACGTCGAGCTTGGCATCGATCGCTGCCAGGGCGGTCGAGGCGTTGCCCTGCGTCGTCAGGTCGCCGGCCACCGTCGTGACCTGGTTGGTCGTGATCGACAGCGTGTCGCCGTTGTTGGCGCCGATCTGGAAGGTCTGCGTGCCGGCGCCGGCGCCGACGATGGCGTTGCCATTGAACTTGGTCTGCGAGGCGATTCGGGTGATTTCGCCCGACAGCTGCTGGTATTCGGCGTCGAGATTGGCGCGGTCGCTGGTGCCGTTCGAGCCGTTCTGGGCCTGGACGGACAGCTCGCGCATCCGCTGCAGCGCATCGGTGATGGTGGCCAGCGCCCCTTCGGCCGTCTGCGCCAACGAGATGCCGTCATTGGCGTTGCGGATCGCGACGTCGGTGCCGCGGATCTGCGCGTTCATCCGATCGGCGATCGCCAGGCCGGCGGCGTCGTCCCGGGACGAGTTGACGCGCAGCCCCGAGGAGAGCCGCTGCATCGAGGTCGCGAGCGAAGTCTGCGACGTGTTGAGGTGTCGCTGGGCGTTCAGCGAATTGATGTTGGTGTTGATCGTTTGCGGCACGAAGGGCACTCCTTCTCGGTGAGGTCGCTTCCGGCGGAGAGGCCGGACTCTTCAGCCGACCTGTTGCGGCTTGGGAGAATTCTTGAAGCGCGAGACCCGTTCCGATCGTCCGATGACATGCCGTATTCGAGGCCAATTCGAAACCACCAAAAGAAAAGCCGCCCCGAAGGGCGGCTCGAAGGAGGCGACCGGTGTCGCTTACTTCAGGAGCGCGAGCACCCCTTGCGGCAAGGTGTTGGCCTGCGCCACCATCGCCGTGCCGGCCTGCTGCAGGATCTGGGCACGCGACAGGTTGGCCGTCTCGGCCGCGAAGTCGGCGTCGACGATCCGGCCGCGGGCGGCCGACTGGTTCTCCACGCTGATCTGCAGGTTCGAGATCGCGAAGCCGAACCGGCTGATCGAGGCGCCGTAGACCGCGCGGTTGGTCGTCACCGTGTCGAGCTTCGCGTCGATGGCGGCCAGCGCGGTGGAGGCGTTGCCCGCCGTCGTCAGGTCGCCGGCGACCGTGGTGACCTGGCTCGTGACGACCGTCAGCGTGTCGCCGTTGTTGGCGCCGACCTGGAAGGTCTGCGTGCCGGCTCCCGCGCCGATGATCGCGTTGCCGTTGAACTTCGTCTGCGACGCGATCCGCGTGATTTCGCTCGACAGCTGCTGGTATTCCGTATCGAGGTTGGCCCGGTCGCCCGTGCCGTTCGAGCCGTTCTGTGCCTGGACCGCAAGCTCGCGCATCCGCTGCAGCGCGTCGGTCACGGTGGCCAGCGCGCCGTCGGCGGTCTGGGCCAGCGAGATGCCGTCGTTGGCATTGCGGATGGCGACGTTGGTGCCGCGGATCTGCGCGTTCATCCGGTCGGCGATCGCCAGGCCGGCGGCGTCGTCCTTGGCTGAGTTGATGCGCAGGCCCGAGGACAGGCGCTGCAGGGAAGTGGCCAGCGACGACTGTGACGTGTTCAGGTTGCGCTGAGCGGTCAACGAGTTGACGTTGGTGTTGATCGTCTGTGACATGAAAGAAGACTCCTATGGTTGACTGATCCCCGGCCTAGCCGGCGTTACACGCGGTTGCAGCAAAACCGACTTCCGCCGCAACCGTTTGCAAGTGGCTGTCGCGACCCCGCCGCTGGCATCCACTCCGCCCGCGCTAGTCAACCGTCGTGTCCGGCAGCGAACTGCCTCACCCTCGGCCGGCTAACCGGACCCCGTCCCCCGAACTTCGGGAAGCGTTGTCGGGTTATCGAGCGGCTCGCCATGAACTTGAGAGCAATCGAGAACCGGTGTGGAAAAAACTGCATTCACCTGATCGCCCGCGATCCGCGAAGAAGAGCGGCCCGGGCGCGCCAGTTCGGCGGACTGCTCCGAGCCGCACGTGCTGTGATCCATCGGCACGCGGACCTGCGTGCTGTAGTCCTTTCCAATCGAACATCCCGCCGCCTGCCATGGACCGCATCGCCCTTGTCATGATCGTTCGCGACGAAGCGCGCAGCCTCGGGCGCTGTCTCGCGAGCGCCTGTCCGTGGGTCGACGAGATGGTCGTGCTCGACACCGGCTCGCTCGACGCCACGCCGGAGATCGCGCGCGGCTTCGGCGCGCGCGTCGAGCGCTTCGAGTGGGTCGACGACTTCGCGGCGGCCCGCAACGCCGCGCTCGCCCTCACCGAAGCGCGCTGGCGCCTGGTGCTCGACGGCGACGAATGGATCACCCATGGCGGCGACGCGCTCGACGCCCTGCGCCGCCCGGGCGGTGCCGACTTCGTCGGCCAGCTCACCGTGGCCAGCCTCTTCGACGGCAGCGATGCGCGCGTCGGCGAAGCGCCGAGCTGGCTGCCACGCCTTCTGCCGCGCGGCGTCGCCTACAGCGGACGCGTGCACGAGCAGCCGGAGTCGGCCCTGCAGCGCCGGCGATTGCCGCTCGTCGTCGCCCACGACGGCTATCTCGACGCGCAGCGCGCAAGGAAGGCCGGGCGCAACGAGAAGCTCCTGACGCTCGCACTTGCCGCCACCCCCGAAGATGCGTTTCTGCGCTATCAGCTCGCAAAGGACTTCGAGGTCGCAGGCCGGTTCGACGCGGCCGCGCCGCACTACCTGCGCGCGCTCGAGGGCACCGGGCCCGACGCCGCCTGGCGTCACGACCTGGTGGTGCGCGCGCTCTTCACGCTCAAGAAGACCGGCCGCCACGACGCGGCGATCGCACTGGCCGATGCCGAGACACCCCGCTGGCCGGGCTCGCCCGACTTCTTCTTCGCGCTCGGCGATCTCCTCCTCGACTGCGCTGCGTCGGCGCCGACGCGCGCGCCGGAGCTCCTGCCGAAGGTCGAGGCGAGCTGGCTGCGTGCGCTCGAGATCGGCGAGCGGCCCGAGCTTTCCGACACGGTGCGTGGGCGCGGCAGCTTCCTCGCCGCCCACAACCTCGCCGTCCTCCATGCCGGCCTCGGCCACGACGCCGAGTCGCGTCGCTGGCGCGAGCGCGAGGCCGCGATGCGGCGACCGGGCGGCGGATCGACGCCATCGCGTGCGGGGTTCGAAGGCGCTGCCGGGCCCTGAACCGGCGCGGCGAACTGGCGCCGGGAGCCCCTTCATTTCGCCGCTTCAACGGCACGCACGACTCCTACGCTCGACTTCCGATTCAAAGCGCCCGCGCTCGACCTCGCGCGGGCTTTCCGTCGACATGCCGATCGCACTTCCCCAGCCGCCCGCCCCAGGTCCCTCGGGCGTCCACGCGCGCGCCCATCGCCGCTGGCAGGCGGGGCAGGCGCTGCTGCGCAAGGAGCGATGGGTCGAGGCGGCGCAGGCGTTCGAGCAGGCGGCGACGATCTGCGACGACAGCGCCTACGCCCTGGCGGCCATCCACTCCCTGATCGAGGCCGGCCGGCCCGTCGATGCCGTGCGCCGGGCACGCGCGGTCCGTGCCGTCGAGCCCCGCCTGGCGCTCGCCTGCACGCTCGAATCACACGCCCTGCTCGGGCTCGGCCAGGCCGAAGAAGCCGTCGCCAGCCTTCGTGCATTGCCGGAGGACGTGGCGCGCGACCACGACTATCACGTGTCGCTTGCCGTATCGCTGCAGCGCGTCGGCCGGCACGGGGAAGCGATCAAGCCGTTCTTCGATGCCCTCGCGCTGAAGATGGACGACGCCCTCTCGCATTACCGGCTCGGCATGAGCTTCAAGGAGCTGGCGATGAAGGCCGAGGCCGCCGAGTGCGTGCGCACGGCCGTCCTCCTCGGACTGGGCAGCAGCGACCTGGCCGCGCGCGGGCAGCTCGTCTTCCTCGAGCGCGAGGCCTGCCACTGGGACGCCGCCGACGAAGCGATGACCGGGTTGCGGGACGCCGTTCGCGCCGCGCCGGCGGACACGCCGATCGAGACCTCGCCGTTTCCGCACGCGGTGTTCGTCGACGACCCGCTCGAGATCCTCAAGGTCGCACGTCACTACGCGCTGCACACGTTCGCACGCGCGCGCCCGCTGCCCCGCCGCACCGCGAAAGCGAGGCCGGGGCGGCTTCGCATCGGCTACCTGTCGGCCGACTTCCACCAGCACGCGACCAGCCAGCTGATCGCGCAGATGCTCGAATGCCACGACCGCGACGCCTTCGAGGTGACGCTGCTTTCGACCGGGCCCGACGACCGGAGCCCGCTGCGCCAGCGCATCGTCGCCTCGAGCGAGCATTTCGAGAACCTGCGCGGCCGGGACGTCCCGGCGATGGCCGCGCGCATCCGCGAGCTCGGCATCGACATCCTGGTCGACCTCAAGGGCGCGACCTACGACACCCTGATGCCCGTGCTCGCGCACCGGCCGGCGCCGCTGCAGGTGAGCTGGCTCGGCTTTCCGGGCTCGACCGGCGCGCCCTTCATCGACTACTTCATCGGCGACCGCATCGTCTCGCCGCTGGCCCACGCCGGCCATTTCACCGAGAAGATCGCGCAGCTGTCGGGCTGCTACCAGCCCAACGACGGACACCGGCCGATGCCGATGCCGTCGAAGCGCGCCGACTGGGGACTGCCCGAGGACGCGATCGTCCTGTGCGCGTTTCACCAGCCCTTCAAGATCTCGGCCGAGGTCTTCGATCGCTGGTGCGGCCTGCTCCAGGAGCTGCCCGGCGCCGTGCTCTGGCTGCTGCAGTGGAACGTCAACGTCGAGGCGACCTTGACTGCGGCGGCGCAGGCGCGCGGCATCGCTCCCGGGCGCATCGTCTTCGCACCGCTCCTGGCGACGCACGATCACCTCAGCCGCCTCGCCTCGGCCGACGTGTTCCTCGATGCGTGGCCGTGCAACGGCCACACCACCGTCGGCGAGGCGCTCTGGGTCGGTCTGCCGGTGGTGACCGTCCTCGGGTCGACCTTTGCGCAGCGCGTCGCGGCGAGCCTGCTCCATGCCGTCGGCATCGACGAGCTGGTGACGAACGACGTGCCGGGCTATGTCGACACCGTCGTCGCGCTGGCTCGCGACCCGGAGCGGCGTGCCGCGCTGCGTGCTCGCTTGGTGGCCGCACGCGCGACGAACTCGCTCTTCGATGGTGCCGCCTTTGCCCGCGACATCGAGGCGCTCTACCGTCGCATGTGGGACGGCGCCGTCGCGGCACGCACGCCAGGACATCTTCCCGCCGAGGACGCAATTGCGGAGCAATCGCCGCGCTGATCGGGCTTTAGGCCGTCGGGGCCGAACCTAAGCTTCCTGGACAGGGCCGAAGAGCCCGCCCACTTCAAACGTCGGCGTCCATGAGCAAGCTTCCCCCCGTCCATCTGTGCCTGCAGCAGCCGGGCGGCTACGTCCACTCGCTCGGGCTCCTGGACGTCGCCCGCTACTTCCGCTGGCAGTTCAATCGCCTCGGCGCCGAGGTCAGCATCGCCAAGAACCGGCTCCGCCATGACGCCGCCAACTTCGTCTTCGGCGCCCACCTCGGCTTCGACGCGGCCCAGCGCGAGCG
>JBDTJD010000291.1:0-3132 GCA_039935975.1 Caldimonas sp. | reverse complement strand
TTCATCGAGGCGAGCCTGAAGCAGGGCGTATGAGCCTGCACCGCATCACAGAATCAAGAGATCAAAGAGGAGTCCTCCATGCGTGAAGGCACCGCCCCGACCATTCGCCGCGAAGACTATGCCGCACCGCCCTTCTGGATCAGGAAGGTCGACCTGACCTTCGATCTCGACCCGACCAAGACGCTGGTCATCAACCGGATGCGGATCGAGCGCAACGCCGCCGTTCCGGCCGGCCCGCTCAAGCTCCACGGCGAGGACCTCACGCTGACACGCTGCCTCGCCAACGGCGAGTCGGTGTCGTTTCGCCACGAGGACGGCCTGCTGGTCATCGATCACCTGCCCGAAGGCGACTTCACGCTCGAGATCCGCAGCACCTGCTCGCCGGAGAGGAACACGCACCTCTCGGGCCTCTACACCTCGAGCGGCGGGCTCTTCACCCAGTGCGAGGCCGAGGGCTTCCGGCGCATCACCTATTTCCTCGACCGTCCCGACGTGATGGCCGAGTACACGGTGCTCCTGCGCGCGAGCAAGGCGGCGTATCCGGTGCTGCTCTCGAACGGCAACCTGGTCGAGCAAGGCGAGCTGGACAACGGCCGCCACTTCGCGAAGTGGCACGACCCCTTCCCCAAGCCGAGCTACCTGTTCGCCCTCGTCGCCGCCGATCTGGTGGCGCGCGAGCAGCACATCCGCTCGCGCTCCGGCAAGGACCACTTGCTCCAGGTCTACGTGCGACGCGGCGACCTCGACAAGACCGAGCACGCCATGAACTCGCTGGTCGCCTCGGTCGTCTGGGACGAGGCGCGCTTCGGCCTGCCGCTCGACCTCGAGCGCTTCATGATCGTCGCGGTCGGCGACTTCAACATGGGGGCGATGGAGAACAAGGGCCTCAACATCTTCAACACCAAGTACGTTCTGGCCAATGCCGCGACGGCGACCGACGCCGACTTCGAGGCGATCGAGTCCGTCGTCGGCCACGAGTACTTCCACAACTGGACGGGTAACCGCATCACCTGCCGCGACTGGTTCCAGCTGAGCCTGAAGGAAGGCCTCACGGTCTTTCGCGACCAGGAGTTCAGCATGGACATGGTCGCGAGCGCCACGGCGCGCGCCGTCAAGCGGATCGGCGACGTGCGCACGCTGCGCCAGGTGCAGTTCCCCGAGGACGCCGGGCCGATGGCGCATCCGGTCCGGCCCGACAGCTACGTCGAGATCAACAACTTCTACACCGCCACCGTCTACGAGAAGGGCGCCGAGGTCGTGCGGATGATGCAGACACTGGTCGGGCGCGACGGCTTCGGCCGGGGCATGACGCTCTACTTCGAGCGCTTCGACGGCCAGGCCGTCACCTGCGACGACTTCGCGCAATCGATCGCCGACGCCAATCCCGGCAGCGAGCTCGCGAAGCGCCTGCCTCAGTTCAAGCGCTGGTATTCCCAGGCGGGAACGCCGAAGGTGACGGCGCGCGGCCGCTACGACGCGCCCTCGCGCACCTACACGCTCGGCCTCGAGCAGTCGTCGACGCTGCCGGGCGGCGCCCCGCAGGAGCCGCTCGTGATCCCGCTCGCGATCGGTCTCGTCGGCCGCGACGGCCAGGCGATGAGGCTGCGCCTCGAAGACGAGCCGGAGAGCGCCGCGTCGCCTTCGCGCGTTCTCGTGCTCGACGAGACGCGATCGTTCTTCACCTTCGTCGACGTCGATCAGCCCCCGGTGCTCTCGCTGCTGCGCGGCTTCTCGGCGCCGGTGACGCTCGTCGACGGGCTCTCCGATGCCGACCTGCTCGTCCTGCTGCGCCACGACAGCGATCCCTTCAATCGCTGGGAGGCCGGCCAGCGCCTGGCCATGAATCGCCTGCTGCCGGCGATCCGCAGCGACTCGGCCATGGCGTCGCTCGACGACGATTTCGTGGCGGCGATGCGCGAGGTGCTGCGCCACCCGTCGCTCGCCCCGGCGTTCAAGGAACTCGTCCTTACCCTGCCGACCGAGAGCTACCTGTCCGAGCAGCTCGACCAGGTCGACCCCCAGCGCGTCCACACCGCACGGGAGACGATGAAGCACGCCCTCGCGGCGGCGCTGCGGGACGACTGGGAACGGGCCTTCGAGACGAACCAGGTCACCGGCGGCTACGTCCCCGACTCAACCTCCTCGGGCAGGCGCCGCCTCGCCAACCTGAGCCTGGCGATGCTCTGCCGCGACGCGGTCGAGCGCGGCGACGGCGTCTGGCCCGGGCGCGCCTATCAGCGCTTCAAGGACGCGGCGAACATGACCGATCGCCTCGGTGGGCTCGACGCCCTCGCCTCAGCCGGCTCGCCGCTCGCCGACGCCGCCTTGCAGCGACTGCACGACCTCTTCGCCGCCGATCCGCTCGTCGTCGACAAGTGGTTCGCGATGCAGGCGACCGCGCCCGAGCGCGACGGACGCGTCTTCGAGCGGGTGAAGAAGCTGTTGCGCCATCCCGATTTCGTGCTCTCGAATCCCAACCGGGCGCGCAGCCTGATCAGCTCGTTCTGCATGGGCAATGCGGCGGCGTTTCATCGCAGCGACGGGGCCGGCTATGCGTTCTGGGCCGATCGCGTCCTCGAGGTCGATGCGCTCAATCCGC
Source organism: Caldimonas sp. (assembly GCA_039935975.1). Classification (GTDB taxonomy): domain Bacteria; phylum Pseudomonadota; class Gammaproteobacteria; order Burkholderiales; family Burkholderiaceae_C; genus Schlegelella_A. Next base: position 533 of record JBDTJD010000291.1, on the reverse strand, counting down.
AGCTGGCCTCGCGAATCGCGCGCTCGCTCGATCGCTGGAGCCGGCTGGCCGAGCCGCAACGCAGCCTCGCCCGCGCGGCCATCGCCCGCGTCGCCGCGGCCCCGAAACTCTCGAGCGACACGAGCGAGATCGTCTCGCGCGCACTCGCGACAGCCTAGGAAGACTCGCATGGCCAAGGTCGCAGGTAGGAAGAACGCGTTCTACGCGCAGTCGGGCGGCGTGACGGCCGTCATCAACGCCTCGGCCTGCGGCGTGATCGAGACGGCACGCGCCCACAAGGACGTCATCGGCAACGTCTACGCCGGCCGCAACGGCATCATCGGCGCGCTCACCGAGGACCTGATCGACACCGGCAAGGAGTCGGCGGCCACGATCAAGGCGCTGCGCACGACGCCGGCCGGCGCGTTCGGCTCGTGCCGCTACAAGCTCAAGTCGCTCGAGAAGAACCGGCGCGAGTACGAGCGGCTGATCGAGGTCTTCAAGGCGCACGACATCGCCTGGTTCTTCTACAACGGCGGCGGCGACTCGGCCGA
>JBDTJD010000290.1:0-3417 GCA_039935975.1 Caldimonas sp. | reverse complement strand
TGCCGCGCGCACGGCCTGGCGGTCGACGACATCCTCAATCCCGTGCAAGGCAACGGCGTCTACGAAGACGCGCTCCCGATCTTCGGGGGACAGAACATCTGGAAGGCGACGCCGGCGATCGTCGACGCGTTGCGCGACGCCGGGCGGCTGCTCGCGAGCGGCACGCTGGTGCACAGCTATCCGCACTGCTGGCGCCACAAGACGGCGGTCGTCTACCGTGCCGCGGCGCAGTGGTTCGTGCGCATGGACCAGGCCGACGACGCGACCCGTGGCGTCTTCGCCATCGACCCTGCACCGCAGACCTTGCGCGAATGCGCGCTCGATGCGATCGAGGCGACCGCGTTCTACCCCGAGAACGGACGCGCAAGGCTGCACGACATGATTGCGCACCGGCCCGACTGGTGCATCAGCCGGCAGCGCAACTGGGGCGTGCCGCTGCCCTTCTTCCTGCACAAGGTGACGGGCGAGCTGCACCCCGACACGCTCGCCCTGATCGACCGTGCGGCGGAGATCGTGGAGGCTGGCGGCGTCGAGGCGTGGTCACGCCTGTCGGCCGAGGACGTGCTCGGCCCCGAGGGCGAGTTCTCTGCCGCGAACTACGCCAAGACCAACGACATCCTCGACGTCTGGTTCGACTCCGGCTCGACCTTCTTCCACGTCCTGCGCGGCAGCCATCCGGGCACGACGATCCCCGACGACGACGGCAGGAGTCCGGAGGCCGACCTCTACCTCGAAGGCCACGACCAGCATCGCGGCTGGTTCCACTCGTCGCTCCTGATCGCGTGCGCGATCGAGGGCCACGCGCCGTATCGCGGCCTCCTGACGCACGGCTTCGCCGTCGATGGCTCGGGGCGCAAGATGAGCAAGAGCCTCGGCAACTTCGTCGCCCTGAACGAAGTCACGGCCAAGCTCGGCGCCGAGATCATCCGCCTCTGGTGCGCCTCGACCGACTACTCGGGCGACCTCGGCGTCGACGACAAGATCCTCGCCCGGGTCGTCGATGCCTATCGCCGCATCCGCAACACGCTGCGCTTCCTGCTCGCGAACACCAGCGACTTCGATCCGGCGAAGGACGCCGTCGCCGTCGCCGACATGCTCGAGATCGACCGCTGGGCGCTCGCCCGCACCGCCGAGCTGCAGGCAGAGATCGTCGGCAGGCTCGACCCGGCGACGGGGCTCTTCACCGGCGGTCACTACGGCGCCTACGAATTCCATCCGGTCGTCGCCAAGCTGCAGGTGTTCTGCTCCGAGGACCTCGGTGCGTTCTACCTCGACGTCCTGAAGGACCGCCTCTACACGACGGCGACGACCTCGCACGCGCGCCGATCGGCGCAGACCGCGCTGCATCACGTCGCCCACGCGATGCTGCGCTGGATGGCGCCCTTCCTGAGCTTCACCGCCGAGGAGGCGTGGAAGATCTTCGGGCCGAAAGGTTCGCCCTCGATCTTCGTCGAGACCTACTGCGACACCCGCGCCTGGGACGATGCGGCGCTGCGTGCCAAATGGGCGCGCATCGCGGCCGTCCGTGCCGAATCGAACCGCACGATCGAGGCCCTGCGCGTCGATGGCAAGGTCGGCTCGTCGCTGCAGGCTGCCGTGACGGTGAAGGCCGGACCGGCAATGGCCGACCTGCTCGGCTCTCTGGGCGACGACCTCCGCTTCGTCCTGATCGCCTCGTCGGCGCGCGTGCTGCCACTCGCCGCGGCTGCCGACGCGAACGAGTTCTTCGTCGAAGCGGAGCCCATCGACGAGGCGAAGTGCGAGCGTTGCTGGCACTACCGCGCCGACGTCGGCCACGACCCCGTGCATCCGGGCCTGTGCGGACGATGCACCGCGAACCTGTTCGGTGCGGGCGAGCCGCGGACGGCCGCCTGATGGCTGCGAAACGCGGCGCGCTCGCGCCCTGGCTCGGCGTCGCCGCCGTGGTGATCGTTCTCGATCAGGTCACCAAGGCGATGATCCTGTCGACGTTCCATCTGGGAGATGCGCGTCGCGTGACGGCGTTTTTCGACATCGTCCGCGCCCACAACCGGGGCGCCGCCTTCTCCTTTCTCAACGATGCGAGCGGCTGGCAGCGCTGGTTCTTCATCGGCCTCGGCATCGCCGCAGCGGCCTTCATCGTCTGGCTGCTCGCGCGTCACGGCGGCCAGCGCCTCTTCGGCTGGGCGCTCGCGCTCATCCTCGGCGGCGCCGTCGGCAATGTCGTCGACCGGCTCCTGCACGGCTACGTCGTCGACTTCATCCAGGTGCACTGGGGCGGCGCCTATTTCCCCGCTTTCAATGTCGCCGACAGCGCGATCACCGTCGGCGCCTCGCTCCTGATCCTCGACGAGCTGCTGCGCGTGCGACGCGGCCGCTGATGCGGCCCGCGCAGAGCGACAGCGTCGCCGCGTGGCTCAGGTCATGAGCACGGTCGAGCCGATCGTCTTGCGCGCCTCGAGATCGCGGTGTGCCTGCACCGCGTCGGCGAGGGGGAAGCGCTGGCCGATGTGGATCTTCACCTGGCCGCTGGCGACGACTGCGAAGAGCTCCGCGGCCATCGACTGCATCGCCTCGAGAGTGGCGATGTGGGTGCCGAGCGTCTGTCGTGTCAGGTAGAGCGAGCCCTTCGGGCCGAGCGTGACCGGCGAGATCGGCGGCACGACGCCCGAGGCGTTGCCGAAGCTCACCATCAAGCCGAACGGACGCAGGCAGTCGAGCGACTTGTCCCAGGTGTCCTTGCCGATCGAGTCGTAGACGACCTTCACCCCCTTGCCGCCGGTGATCTCCTTCACCTTCGCGGCGAAGTCCTCGGTGCGGTAGTTGATCGTGTGGGCCGCGCCGTTGTCACGCGCCAGGGCGCATTTGTCCTCACTGCCTGCCGTGCCGATCAGCTTCAGGCCGAGCGCCTTGGCCCACTGACAGGCGATCAGGCCGACTCCGCCCGCCGCGGCGTGCCAGACGATGAAATCGCCCGGCTCGAGCGCGTCCTGCGCGCGCACGCGTTTGAGCAGGTACTGCGCCGTCAGGCCCTTCAGCATCATCGCGGCGCCGGTCTCGAACGAGATCGCGTCGGGCAGCTTGACGACCGTCTTGGCCGGCATCACGCGCGCAGTCGAATAGCTTCCCGGCGGCCCGCTGCAATAGGCGGCGCGATCGCCGGCCTTCAGATGCGTGACGCCGGCGCCCACCGCCTCGATCACTCCCGCGCCTTCGTTGCCCATCGTGAGCGGCATCGGCAACGCGTAGACGCCCGAGCGCTGGTAGACGTCGATGTAGTTGAGGCCCGAGGCGTGATGGCGGATGCGGACCTCGCCTGCGCCCGGCTCGCCCACGGGCAGGTCGACGAGCTTCATCTCTTCGGGGCCGCCGGCCTTGTCGATGCGGACGGTCTTGCTGGTCGTGGTGTGGGTCATCGCGTTTCTCGCTGTGGCGGGT
>JBDTJD010000289.1:0-4244 GCA_039935975.1 Caldimonas sp. | reverse complement strand
GTCGCCGGCTGACCGGCCCGCGCACCGTGGACCCCAGCGCCGCGACGCCGATCGCGGACGCGGCGCGTCCCGGGGTGCGAGCGCGCTTCCTCGACGCCAAGGCGGCTCGGCTCGGGCAGTTCATGGCGGCGCGGCCGACCGCCCGCGCCGCCCTGCGCCTGCTGCACGGCCTGTCGAGCGACGTCGACGCGACGCTGCTCGAGCTCTGGACGAAGTCGCGCATGCCGGCCGACGCGGCGCTTGTCGCCGTCGGCGGGTACGGTCGGGGCGAGCTGTTTCCGTACTCCGACGTCGACGTGCTGGTGCTGCTGCCCGACGGCGACGTCGCCGACGTCGGCGACCGCAGCGCCGTCACCGCGAGCTTCATCACCGCCTGCTGGGATGCGGGCCTCGAGATCGGCTCCAGCGTTCGCACCGTCGAGGAGTGCGTCGCCATCGCGCTCGCCGACGTCACGGTGCAGACGGCGATGCTCGAGTCGCGTTTCCTGTGCGGCGAGCGCCGCGTGTTCAACCAGTTCCGGACGGCGACCGGCCGCGCCATGGATCCGGCGGCCTTCCTGCGCGCCAAGACGCTCGAGATGCGTCAGCGCCAGCAGAAATACGAGAACACGCCGTACTCGCTAGAGCCCAACTGCAAGGAAAGCCCGGGCGGCCTGCGCGACCTGCAGACCGTGATCTGGGTCGCCCGCGCCGCCGGCTTCGGCCGCACCTGGCAACAGCTGGCCGGGCACGGCCTGATCACGCCGTTCGAGGTGCGCCAGCTGCAGAGAAACGAAGGCATCCTCAAGCTCGTCCGCGCCCGCCTGCATGCGATCGCGGGCCGGCGCGAGGACCGGCTGGTGTTCGACCTGCAGACCGCCGTCGCCGAGAGCTTCGGCTACCGTCCGACCGGCGGGCAGCGCGCTTCCGAGCGGCTGATGCGCCGCTACTACTGGGCAGCCAAGGCGGTGACGCAGCTCAACCAGATCCTGATGCTCAACATCGAGGAGCGCATCTCTGGCCTCGAGGACGCGCCGATGCGCCCGATCACGGCCCAGTTCCTCGAGAAGGGCGGCATGCTCGAGGTCGCGAGCGACGACCTCTACGAGCGCGACCCGCACGCGATCCTCGAGACGTTTCTGGTCTACCAGCAGACGGTCGGGCCCAAGGGACTGTCGGCGCGAACGCTGCGCGCGCTCTACAACGCTCGCCACCTGATGAACGCCACGTTCAGGCGCGACCCGGTGAACCACGCCACCTTCATGAAGATCCTGAAGGCGGCCGAGGGCCAGACGCACGCCTTTCGCTTGATGAACGAGACGAGCGTCCTCGGCCGCTACCTCTGGGCCTTCCGGCGCATCGTCGGCCAGATGCAGCACGACCTCTTCCACGTCTACACGGTCGACCAGCACATCCTCATGGTGCTGCGCAACGTGCGCCGCTTCTTCATTCCCGAGCACGCGCACGAGTACCCGTTCTGCTCGCAGCTCGCCTCGACCTTCGACCGCCCGTGGGTGCTCTACATCGCCGCCCTCTTCCACGACATCGCCAAGGGGCGCGGCGGCGACCACTCCGAGCTCGGCATGCGCGAGGCCCGGCGCTTCTGCCGCGACCACGGCGTCAAGGGCGAGGATGCGTCGCTGGTCGAGTACCTCGTCGCCGAGCACCTGACGATGTCGCGCATCGCCCAGAAGGAAGACCTCTCCGACCCCGACGTGATCGCCGATTTCGCGAAGTCGGTCGGCCACGAGCGTCGCCTCACCGCGCTCTACCTGCTCACCGTCGCCGACGTGCGTGGCACCAGTCCCAAGGTCTGGAACGCCTGGAAAGGCAAGCTCCTCGAAGACCTCTACCGCCTGACGCTGCGGGCTCTCGGCGGCGCGCGGCCGAACCTCGACGCCGAGATCGAGGCCAAGAAGCTCGAGGCGCGCTTGCTCCTCAACCTCGCGATGCTTCCGGGCACGGTCGAGGTGCCGCTCTGGCGCACGCTTGAGATCAGCTACTTCGCGCGCCACGATGCCGGCGAGATCGCCTGGCACACGCGCTCGCTCGTCGATCGCGTCGACTCGCCGACGCCCGTGGTGCGCGCTCGCGTCAGCCCGCTCGGCCTCGGCCTGCAGGTGCTGGTGTACGCGCCGGACCGCCAGGACCTGTTCGCACGGACCTGCGGCTATTTCGACAGCGCCAACTTCGACATCCTCGACGCGAAGGTCCACACGACGACGAACGCCTATGCGCTCGACACCTTCCTGGTCGTGAGCCCGAGCCTGGAGCCGCACTACCGAGACCTCACCGCCTACGTCGAGAACCGGCTTGCGATCGCCCTGCAGGAAACGGGGCCCCTGCCCGAGCCGGGGCGCGGCCGGATCTCACGCCGCGTGAGGTCGTTTCCGGTCACGCCGCGCGTCACGCTGCGGCCCGACGAACGCGCGCAGCGTTGGTTGCTCGCCGTCTCGACGAGCGACCGCTCCGGCCTGCTCTACGCCATCTCGCGCGTGCTCGCCCGCCACAGCATCAACCTGCAGCTGGCGAAGATCACCACCCTTGGCGAGCGCGTTGAGGACACCTTCCTCATCGACGGCAGCGCCCTGCAGCAGAACAGGTTGCAGCTGCAGATCGAGACCGAAATGCTCGACGCGATTGCCTGATCCCCGAAATCGTGACCCTGAGCTCGATCACCGCGACCGATGCCATCGGCAACCTGGCCCGCTTCGACACGATCGTCGACGCCCGCTCCGAGAGCGAGTTCGCCGAGGACCGCCTGCCCGGCGCGGTGAACTGGCCGTCGCTGAGGGACGCCGAGCGGGCCGAGGTCGGCACCGAGTACAAGCAGGTCTCACCCTTCGAGGCGAAAAAACGCGGTGCGGCGATGGTCGCCCGCAATGTCGCCGGCCACGTCGAGCGCGAGGTGATGGGCAAGGCGCGCGAATGGACGCCGCTCGTCTACTGCTGGCGCGGCGGCAAGCGCAGCGGTGCGCTCGCCACGGTGCTCGATCAGATCGGCTTTCGCGTCCACGTGCTCGAGGGCGGCTATCGAGAGTTCCGGCGCGCCATCGTCGCCGAGCTCGACATCCTGCCGGATCGTTTCGACTGGCAGGTCATCTGCGGTCCGACCGGGTCGGGCAAGAGCCTGCTTCTCGGCGAGCTGGCTCGCCAGGGCGCACAGGTGCTGGACCTCGAAGCCCTGGCGAACCACCGCGGCTCCGTGCTCGGCCTCGTTCCGGGCAGCGAGCAGCCGTCGCAGAAGCACTTCGACACCTGCGTCTGGCACGCCCTCCGCCAACTCGACCCGACACGGCCAGTGTTCGTGGAGAGCGAGAGCAAGAAGATCGGCGATCTGCGCGTCCCCGAGGCGCTGATCCGGCGGATGCGCTCGTCGCCTTGCCTCTGGCTCGAGCTTGCCCTCGTCGACCGAGTGGCGCTGCTGCTGCGCGAATACGACTTCTTCGTCTCCGACACGGCATCGTTCTGCGACCGTCTGGACGCCTTGCGGACCCTGCGCGGAAATTTCGTCGTCGACGCATGGCAGGAAAAGGCCCGGGCCGGCGCAACGGCCGACGTCGTGCGCGACCTTCTCGAGACGCACTACGACCCGATTTACCTCGCGTCCATGAACCGCAACTTCGCCTGCCTGGGCAATCTCGCAAGCACCATCCACTGGGACGGCAGTGAGGCTGGCTTAGTCGAAGCCGCCAAGGCCACGGTGACCACTTTCGAAAAAGCTCCCACCTTCACCTGACGTTCGGCGCCGGACAAGAAAAAGGGCGCCGAGGCGCCCTTTTTCTAGAGTCGGTCGCGTCAGACCGGGCGGCGTCGACGCGCGACGAAGCCGAGAGCCGCGAGTCCCGCCAGCATCAGCGCGTACGTCTCCGGCTCAGGAACCGGCGTTGTCACGACATCACGCGCGAACAGCGTGAGATTCGAGAAATCGGGAACCTGGCCGCCGTTGTTCAGCCAGTGGATCGACCACGTGCCCGGCGTGACGGCATTGGCGATCAGGGACTGATCGTCGAACAGGAACGCGCCGCTGTGGTTGGACGCGTGCATCGCGAACACCAGATCCATCGTCACGTTACGGTCGGCTTGAAGGGACCACGTGCCGCTGGTCGTGGTCGGCGAAGTGAAGCCCCAGTTGAAGTTGACGCCGCCGAGGCTCGCCGAGCCGCTGCCGCTGACCTTGCCGAGCAATGACCACGCCGTCCCGGCGGGGAACACCGCGGAGAACCCGCTCGGGTCGCCGTTCGGGCCCGCTTGCGGATTGACGC
>JBDTJD010000288.1:0-3876 GCA_039935975.1 Caldimonas sp. | reverse complement strand
GCATCGTGCGACGATGCCGACGCGGTTCGATTGGGAACCCGGGAGTGCTTCACATGCTGATCCGGATCGGGTACGACATCGAGCTGGCCGTTGCCACGCCCATGGCGCTCATCTACCTGCTGCGCGTCCACCCGTCGCGCCGCGACGACCTGGTGGCACCCGAAAACGTCCAGCTGAGCGCTGGCCTGGTCGGCGAGGAATACATCGACGGCTTCGGCAACCTCTGCGGCCGGGTCAACGTGCCCGTCGGCATGCCGACGGTGCGGATCACCAACGATGCCGTGATTCGCGACCCGGGCGAGCTCGACGTGTTCGATGCCGACGCGCGCCAGCACGATCCCACCGAGCTGCCCGTGTCGACCCTCCAGTTCCTGCTGCCGAGCCGCTACTGCGAAGTCGACAGCGAGTTGCTGGCCTTTGCCTGGGACCGGTTCGGCGGAACGCCGCTCGGCTGGCCGCGGGTGCGCGCGATCTGCGATTTCGTCCACCAGCATCTCAAGTTCGACTACAAGACCGCCCGGCCGACCCGCACTGCGCTCGACGCCTACCGCGAGAAGGAAGGCGTGTGCCGCGACTTCACCCATCTCGCGATCACGCTCTGCCGCTGCATGAACATCCCGGCCCGCTACACGACCGGCTACCTCGGCGACATCGGCGTGCCCAACACCGGGCCGATGGACTTCAGCGCCTGGTTCGAGGTCTTCCTCGGCGATCGCTGGTACACCTCGGATGCGCGCCACAACGTGCGCCGGATCGGCCGGATCGTCATGGCGCGCGGTCGCGATGCCGGCGACGTGCCGCTCACGATGTGCTTCGGCCCCAGCACCCTGCTGCGCTTCGACGTCGTCACCGACGAGGTCGTCGATCCCGCCACACTCGCCGCCGCGGCGTAAGCGCGGACCTGTCATTTCCCCGAGGAGACGTCCATGAGCACCCCCGACAACGGCAAGAACCAGGACCAGAACCACGGCAAGGACGCGGTCCAGGGCGAAGGCGATTACGACGCCGCGCGACGCTACGACAAGGCGGCACGCGAATTCGCCGAATCGGGCAAGGTCGAGCCGGCGGCCCGCGACGCGGCCCCCGGCAGTCCCGCCGAGGCCAAGGATCTCGAGCGCGCCGAGGCCGAGGGCAAGTCCCACTCCAAGGGCGAAGGTCCGCTCGACAGCAAGAACCGCAAGGCCTGAGGGCCCTGCGCGAAGCGGTCAGCGACAGCCGCGTCGCCTAGCGTCCGGCGTCCGACGCGCCCACGGCTGGCGCAGCAGTCAGCCGCGGCGGCACCTTCATCGACGCCGGGTTCTTCACTGCCGGCGGAATCGCGCCGCTCGTTCGTGCCAGCGCGGCACAGTCGCGGTCGGCCTGCTGCGCCCTGTCGCTCGAGCCCGGATCGATGAAGGGAATGATCGCGGCCAGGGGATTGATGAGCGCGAGAAGTGCCGCTGCGCCGACCTTGCCGGCGAGCTTGCTGAGCTCGAGGGTCACCTTGGGATGGCCCAGCGTGCCCTTGATGTGAACCGGGGTGCGCAGCGTGAGCGGGCTGAAGTTCTTCGGCGAGACGACGGCGCGCAGATCGAGACTCTCGTCGCGCAGCGACACCGTGCCGTCGACCCAGACGGTGGTGACGTCGGTGTTGATGACGAAGACCTTCGGCTTCGCCACCCCCTTCACGATGTCCAGATCGGCCACATTGCAGGCGATCGCGAGCGGCTTGTCGCCCTTGATGACGACGCCGAGCGCCTGGGCGAGGTCGAGGCCGGCCGCCTCGATGGCCAGGTGCGAGATCGCGGCATCGCGCAGGTGGACGCGGACGTCGCCATTCAGGCTGGCCAGGATCTCGGCGGTGGAGCGACCCTGACCTTTCACCTTGACCAGCGCGTCCATCTTGCCGGACAGATAGGGAGGCTCGCTCTCGGCGCGCTTCAGGCGCAGCCATTGGGCGAGATTGACGCCCAGAAAACGCAGGTCGGCCGTCCACAGGGCTTCGCTGCCGCGGCCGTCGAGCTGCAGGTAGCCGGCAAGGCGGCCCTGCGCCGTCACGCCCTCGACGTCGGCCAGGGTCAGAACGCCGTCGGCGAGCAGGAGGTGGACGCGGGCCGGGCGAAGGGGCTGGATCACGTCGGTGCCCGGATCGAACATGGCGACGCTGGCAACCACGTTGGCGTCCATCGCGCGCAACGAAGGCAGGTCGAACTTCTTGTCGGGGATCACGCGACCCGGCGCCGCGGTGGTGGCTGGGGCGCCGCTGCCCAGGGCGGGAGTGCCGACCGCTGGCCCGAGGTCGGCCAGCACCAGACGCGAACCGCCGATCCGCCCCGACAGGAGCGGAACCTTGCGCCGGGTGTCATAGGTGAACGCGCCGTTCAGATGGCTCGAGCCGATGGTGGCTGAATCGAACACCGCCTTCCAGAGGCCCGCGTCCTTGGCGAGGAAGCCCGAGGTCTTGAACGGAGGCGTCGTCGGCAGGGTGATGCCGAGCGGATCGCCCGCCGCCGCAAGCGAGGGGCCGGCGAGGCTGAAGCGACCTTTCAGGGCGGCGAAGTGCAAGGGGTCGGTCGTGCTGCCATCGAAGCTCAGATCGGCGCGCCCGATCGACGCGCGCAGCGACAGGGGTTGCGCCTCGGCCTGTGCGCCTTCGGCGAGAAAGCCGAGCACGCCGGCGGTGCGCAGGTCGATCCGAACGGGGAGCTTGCGGTACTGGCCCGTGGCCTTCAGGCGCAGGCCGCTTTCCCCTTCGGCCAGGCTCGCCCGCTCGGCCGGGCCCGCTGCCCCGGCCGCTCCCCCGGCGCGGATGGCGATGCCGGCGTCCGAGGCCGCGTTCGCGGGTGCGCTTGCCGCGGCACCGGATGACGCCCCGGCCGCACTTGCGATGGGCGCCGGCGCAGTGCCGCTGCCGTCGCTGAGCGCGAAACGGGCGTCGATTCCGGCCGGCAGGACCTCGTCGTCGTAGACGAGATGGCCGTCGCCGACGCGCAGCGTGCCGAAGGTCGGCAGCGCGCTCGGCGTCTCGCTTTCGTCGGTCGTCTTCTTCGTGCCGAACTGCCAGGAGGCCCGACCGTCGGCCTCGCGCTGCAGCACGCCGTCGAGATCGGCCGCCTCGAGCGAGGCGACGTGCAACGGGCCGCCGCGCCAGGCACGCCAGAGGTCGAGATAGCCAAGCTGGAGCCGAACGTCGTGGGCCAGCAGCATGTGCGGCGCCTTGCTCCAGGACGGTGCACCGATCTCGAGCGAAGCGGCCGTCACGCGCAGTCGGCCGATCAGGCCGATGCGAACGCCCGACGAAGTCGACGGGTCGTTGCCGAAGACGACGGGACGGTCGAGCGCCTTCGAGAGCTGACGCTGGATCGGCGCGACCAGAAACGGCCAGCCGATCGCTTCGCAGACCCCGATCGCGAGCACGATTCCCGCCAGCACCGCGATCGTGATCAGCGGCCAGCGGACACCTGTGCGCCAGGCTGCGAGAGGATTCACCATCGAGCCCATTGTCGGCAGTCGCCGCGCCGCCTCCATCGGCACGGGCCGGCGGGCCCTGTGGGCTCGCTCCTACACCCGGTGGGCGAGCGCCTCGGGGTTGAGCAGCGTCGGGGGCGTCCGGCCCGAGGCCGGCTCGAGCATGCAGACGAGATTGAGCGCAGCGAGCTCGGCCATCGCCCGGCGCGTCGGCAGGCTCGCGCTGGCGATGTGCGGCGTGAGGACGACGTTGCTCAGCGCGAGCAGGTCGGGATGCACGCCGGGCTCGTCCTCGAACACGTCGAGCCCGGCGGCGGCTATCCGCCCTTGCCGCAGCGCCGCGGCGAGCGCGACGTCGTCGACGATGCCGCCGCGGGCAATGTTGACGAGCGTCGCCGTCGGCTTCATCAATGCGAGCTCCTTCGCGCC
>JBDTJD010000287.1:0-3035 GCA_039935975.1 Caldimonas sp. | reverse complement strand
CGGCGGTGACCCGCGAGGCGGAGCCGATGCTTGCGCCGGGCGGTGTCTTCGCGAGCAACACCTCGACCTTGCCGATCACGGGACTGGCCGCGACCAGCGCGCATCCCGAGCGCTTCGTCGGCCTGCACTTCTTCTCGCCGGTGCACAGGATGCGCCTGGTCGAGATCATCCGCGGCCGGGCGACGAGCGACGAGACGATCGCGCGCGCCTACGACTACGTGATCGCGATCGGCAAGACGCCGATCGTCGTCAACGACTCGCGCGGCTTCTTCACGAGCCGCGTCTTCGGCACCTACGTGATGGAAGGCGCGGCCATGCTCGCCGAAGGGATTCCTGCACCGCTGATCGAGCACGCGGCGCTTGCCGCCGGCATGCCGGTCGGTCCGCTCGCGGTGCTCGACGAGACGTCGCTCGCGCTCTCGGTCCACGTCATCGAGCAGACCCGCGCCGACCTCGCTGCCGAAGGCAGGACGGCCCCGATCTCGTCGGGCGAAGCACTGGTCGAGCGCATGGTGAAGGAGCTCGGCCGGCCCGGTCGAGCCGGCGGTGGCGGCTTCTACGACTATCCGGCGGGCCAGCCCAAGCGGCTCTGGCCGGGCTTGCGCGCCCGGTTCGAGCGCAGCGATGTCGCGGCCGACATCGACGGGCTGAAGCAGCGGCTCCTCTATCGCCAGTCGATCGAGACCGCGCGCTGCCTGGCCGAAGGGGTGCTCACCAGCACGGCCGAAGCCAACATCGGCTCGATCTACGGCATCGGCTTTCCGGCCTGGACCGGCGGGGCGATGCAGTTCATCGAGTCGGAGGGACGGCAGCGCTTCCTCGCCAACGCCGAAGCGCTGGCCACGCGTCACGGCGAGCGATTCGCCTTGTCGGCCGCGACGCTCGACGCTGCTGCGGCCCCGCGCGGAACTGTCCGGGAGAAGCAGGCCTAAAGACGGGGCGAAAGCGATCCGGTGGAACGAAGCGCGCGGTGCGCGGCGCAGCTCACTTCTTGAGCGACAGGATCCACTGGACGAGCTGCTTCGCCTCGGCTTCGCTGACCTGCGGATTGGCGGGCATCGGCACGGCGCCCCAGACGCCGGAGCCGCCCTTCATCACCTTTGTCGTGAGCTTGGGCACGGCATCGGCCTGGCCGGCGTACTTGGCGGCGACATCCTGATACGACGGGCCGATCACCTTCTTGTCGACCGAATGGCAGGCCATGCAGTTCTTCTTCTGCGCCAGCTCCGGATTCGCGAAGACGGGCAGCGAAAGCATGCAGACGATCACGGATGCGGCGGTTCGAACGTGGTTCATGACGGTCCTGGGTTCGCGCGGCAAAGCACCGCTGGGCTACCATCAGGATAACGGAAGGAGCCCTTGCCGGTTGACGTCGCGCATGTCGGCCGCGCTCCTCGGCGCAGGAGAAATCGCATGCTGTTCGTCCTCATCGGCATCGTCGTGATCGGGCTCAACCTCGCCAACGTCGCCCCCTTCGGCGCCTGGAACTGGGAATTCTTCGGAGACCTCTGGAAGTTCTGCGTGCCCTTCGCGTTCGCCCTGGCCTGGTGGGTGTGGTCCGACAAGTCGGGCCTCAACAAGCGGCGCGAGATGGAGCGGATGGAAAAGAAGAAGTCGGACCGGCGCAAGGAAAATCTGGTCTCGCTCGGCATCGACCGCAATTCGCGCCGCGGCGCCCCGCACAAGCGCTGATCGGGCGCGGCGTTACGCGTCGTCGTCCAGCACGGCGCCCCGGCTGGCGCTCGACGCATTCCTGGCGAACTTGGCGAGAACGCCGCGCGTATAACGCGGCGCCGGTGCCTTCCAGGCGGCGCGACGCGCGGCGAGTTCGGCGTCCGGCACCTCGAGCTGCAGGAGCAGCCGGTGCGCATCGATGGTGATCGAGTCGCCTTCGCGAACGAGCGCGATCGTGCCGCCCGCGTGCGCTTCCGGCGCGACATGGCCGACGACCATGCCCCAGGTGCCGCCTGAGAAGCGCCCGTCGGTGACGAGGCCCACCGATTCGCCGAGTCCCTGGCCGATCAGCGCGCTCGTCGGCGCGAGCATCTCGGGCATGCCGGGCGCGCCTTTCGGGCCCAGGTAGCGAAGCACCATCACGTCGCCGGGAACGATCTTGCGGTCCATGATGGCCGCCATCGCCGAAGGCTCGTCGTCGAAGACGCGCGCCGGGCCGGTCATGACGGGGTTCTTGAGGCCGGTGATCTTGGCAACCGCGCCCTCGGTCGAGAGGTTGCCCTTGAGGATCGCCAGATGACCTTGCGCGTACATCGGTCGGTCGATCGGGCGGATCACGTCCTGCGACGACGACGGCGCGGCGGGCAACTCCGCCAGCGTCTCGGCGATCGTCTTGCCGGTGATCGTCATGCAGTCGCCGTGCAGGTGGCCGGCGTCGAGCAGGATCTTCATCACCTGCGGAATGCCGCCGGCGCGGTGCAGGTCGACGGCGAGGTGCTTGCCCGACGGCTTGAGGTCGCAAAGCACCGGCACCTTCTTCCTCATGCGCTCGAAGTCGTCGATCGTCCACTCGACGCCGGCCGAATGGGCAATGGCCAGGAAGTGGAGGACGGCGTTGGTCGACCCGCCCGTGGCCATGATCACGGCGACGGCGTTCTCGATGCTCTTTCGCGTGACGATGTCGCGCGGCTTCAGGTCCTTTCTCACGGCCTCGACGAGCACCTTCGCCGCATTCCTGGCGGCGGCGACGATCTCGTCGTGGACGTTGGCCATCGTGCTCGAGTAGGGCAGGCTCATGCCGAGCGCCTCGAACGCGGAGCTCATCGTGTTGGCGGTGTACATGCCCCCGCACGAGCCGCTGCCGGGAATGGCGCGCCGCTCGATCTCGCCGAAGTCCTTCTCGCTCATCTTGCCGGCAGTGAACTGGCCGACGGCCTCGAAGACGCTGACGATGTTGAGGTCCTGCCCCTGATAGCGGCCTGGCAGGATCGTGCCGCCATACACGTAGACCGCCGGCACGTTGGCGCGGCAGATGCCCATCATCCCGCCGGGCATGTTCTTGTCGCAGCCGCCGACGACCA
>JBDTJD010000286.1:0-3365 GCA_039935975.1 Caldimonas sp. | reverse complement strand
AGATCGCGGTTGGCGTTGAGCAGGTCCTCGTTGGCGACCGCCTCGATCGACTCGCTCATGTCGTCGAGCTTGAAGATCGCCACCCGGCCGCGCTGGCCGTTGACGACGCGCAGGTCGCCGACGATGCCGGCGACGAGCAGCACCTCGCGACTGTCGACGAGGTCGGCGATCTTCAGCTTGCAGAACCGGCGCACTTCGGCCGCGCTCTGGTCGAAGAGGTGGCCTGAGAGATAGAAGCCGAGCGCCGACTTCTCGAGCGTGAGGCGCTCCTTGATGCCCCACTCGCGCGCAGCGACGAGCGGCGGCTCCTCGGTGCTCGCACCGTGCGCGTCGTCGTCGGCGGCGAAGGCGTCGAAGAGGCCGCCTTGGTCGGCATGCGCGGCCTGCGTCTCGGCCCAGTCGAGCGCCAGGCCGACGCTCGCGAGCAGCGACGAGCGGCCGGCGTGGATCCGGTCGAACGCGCCGGCCTTGACAAGCGCCTCGACGACGCGGCGATTGATGCGGCCGCGATCGACGCGGGCGCAAAAGTCGAAAAGGCTCGTGAACGGGCTGCCGGCTCCGCGTGCCGCAACGATCGCCTCGATCGCGCCGTGCCCGGTGCCCTTGATCGCGCCCAGGCCGTAACGCACGGTGTTCGCTCCGACCGGCTCGAAGCGATACGTGCCCGCGTTGATGTCCGGCGTCTCGATCGTGATGCCGAAGGTGCCGGCGTCGACGATCAGCGTCTTCAGCTTGTCGCTGTTGTCGATCTCGACCGACAGGTTGGCGGCGAAGAACTCGGCGCCGAAGTGGACCTTGATCCAGGCCGTGTGGTACGCGAGCAGCGAATACGCCGTCGCGTGTGCCTTGTTGAAGCCGTAGCCGGCGAACTTCTCCATCAGGTCGAAGACTTCCTCGGCCACCTCGGCAGAGATGCCCTTCTTCGCCGCGCCGTCGCGGAAGATGGCGCGGTGGGTCGCCATCTCCTCGACCTTCTTCTTGCCCATCGCCTTTCGCAGCAGGTCGGCGCCGCCGAGCGAGTAGCCGCCCATGAGCTGTCCGGCCTGCATCACCTGCTCCTGGTAGACCATGATCCCGTAGGTCTCGCCGAGCACTGTCTCGAGCAGCGGATGCGGGTAGCTCACCTCCTCGCGGCCGTGCTTGCGGTTGCAGAAGCTCGGGATGTTCTCCATCGGCCCGGGCCGGAACATCGCGTTGAGCGCGATCAGGTCCTCGAAGCGGTTCGGCTTGGCATCCTTCAGCATGCGTCGCATGCCGCCGCTCTCGAACTGGAACACCGACTCGGTCCGGCCCTCCGTGAAGAGCGTGTAGACCGCCTTGTCGTCGAGCGGCAGCGCGTCGTACGAGAAGCCTTGCCGATCCGGATGACGCGCGACGATGAAGTCCTTCGCGAGCTCGAGGATGGTGAGCGTCGCCAGGCCGAGGAAGTCGAACTTGACCAGGCCGATCGCCTCGACGTCGTCCTTGTCGAACTGGCTCACGGCGCTGGCGCTGCCCGGCTGCATGTAGAGCGGGCAGAAGTCGGTGATCTTGCCGGGCGCGATCAGCACGCCACCGGCGTGCATGCCGACGTTCCTCACCAGCCCCTCGGCGCGCTCGGCGAGCGCAAGCAGCTCGGCGACCTCCTCCTCGTTCTTCTCGCGCTGCTCGATCTCCGGCGCCTCGCGGCGCGCGTAGATGACGCTGTTGTCGGGCTTGTCGGGCGGGCGCTTCAAGGTCACCGTCTTGCCGGGCGGCGCCGGCACGAGCTTGGCGATCGAATCGACGTGGCCGTAGCTCATGCCGAGCACCCGGCCGATGTCGCGCAACGCGGCCTTCGCGGCGAGCGTACCGAAGGTCGCGATCTGGCTCACCGCGTCGCGGCCGTACTTGGCCTTGACGTAGTCGATGACGCGGTCGCGGTTGGCCTGGCAGAAGTCGATGTCGAAGTCGGGCATCGACACCCGCTCGGGATTGAGGAAGCGCTCGAACAGCAGCTTGTAGCGCAGCGGATCGAGGCCGGTGATGTTGAGCGAATAGGCGACCAGCGAGCCCGCGCCCGAGCCGCGACCCGGGCCGACCGGACAGCCGTTGTTCTGCGCCCAGTTGATGAAGTCGGCAACGATCAGGAAGTAGCCGGAAAAGCCCATCTTCAGGATCGTCTCGATCTCGAATTCGAGTCGCTCGGCGTAACGTGGCCGCTCGCGCTCCCGCATCACCGGGTCCGGGTAGAGGTGGAGCAGCCGGGCCTCGAGCCCTTCGTGCGAGGCGACGCGGAAGTAGTCGGCGATCGGCACGCGCGCGCCATCCACCATCGGCGTTTCGAAATCGGGCAGCTGGGGCTTGCCGAGGACCAGGCTCAGGCTGCAGCGGCGCGCGATCTCGACCGTGTTGGCGAGCGCGCTCGGCAGGTCGGCGAAGAGCGCCTCCATCTGCGCCTGGCTCTTGAAGTACTGCTCGCGGCTGAAGCGCTTCACGCGCCGCGGGTTGGCGAGCATCTCGCCGTCGGCGATGCACACCCGCGCCTCGTGCGCCTCGTAGTCGTCCGGCTCCAGGAACTGAACAGGGTGCGTGGCGACGACGGGCAGCCCGAGGCTCGCAGCGAGCCCCACCGCCGCGCGGACATGCGCTTCGTTGCCGGCCACCCCGCTGCGCTGGAGCTCGAGATAGAAGCGGCGCGGGAACATCTCGACCAGACGTTCGGCGAGCGTGCGGGCGCGCGCCGGGTCGCCGGCAAGAAGCGCACGGCCGATCGCGCCGCCGTCGGCGCCCGAGAGCGCGATCAGACCGTCGGCGCAAGTCTGCAGCCAGTGCCACTCGATCGTCGCGTGGCCACTGCCCGCGTTCTCCAGCCAGCCGCGCGACAGCAGCGTGCAGAGATTGAGATAGCCGGCCCGGTTCTGGACCAGGAGGACGAGCCGGCTCGGCGCCTTCTCGCCTGCTTCGGCCGCCATCAGGAGCTCGGCGCCGAGGATCGGCTTGACGCCGGACCGGCGTGCCGCCGAGTAGAACTTCACCGCGCCGAACAGGTTGCTGACGTCGGTGATGGCGAGCGCACCCTGCCCGTCGGCGGCCGCCGCGGCGACGGCATCGTCGATGCGCAAGGTGCCGTCGACGACCGAGAACTCGGTGTGCGCGCGCAGGTGAACGAAGGCCATTCGACGCATTCTAGAGAGCGGCTCCGGCGCGCCCGAAGACCCGGAGAGCGTCGCGCCGCCCAACGGCACGGCGCTTGCCGGCCGAGCGGGCGGTGCGCCTGTCAGTGGGTTGCGCTACCCTGTCCGGCCCGCTCCTGAAACCGCACACGCGTACCGAGGACACGGCCCATGACATTCTCCGACCTGGCCCTTCGCGCCGCCTCGCGCACGGCCCTATCGAACCGTTTC
>JBDTJD010000285.1:0-6009 GCA_039935975.1 Caldimonas sp. | reverse complement strand
GCCGCGGCCAGGCTCGCGAGCACGGCCAGGCCGAGCGCGCCGCCCATCATGAACGAGGTGTTGACGATGCCCGAGGCGAGGCCGGACTCGCTTTCGTCGACGTCGCTCATCGCAGCGAGCAGCAGCGGGTTGAAGGCGATGCCGGCGCCCAGGCCGAGCAGCAGCATGCCGGGCATCACGTCGACGAGAAGATCGCCGTCGATCGGCGCACGCGCGAAGAGCGCCAGGCCGACGGCCGCGCACACCAGGCCGCCAACCAGTGGCCAGCGCAACCCGAAGCGCATGACGATGCGCGCCGACAGGCCAAGCGAGCACACGGCCATGATGATGTTCGACGGCAGGAACGCCAGGCCGACCTTCATCGCGCTGTAGCCGAGCACGCGCTGGAGGTAGAGCGCCGACAGGAAGAACCACGCGAACATGGCCGCCGACCAGAGGACGCCGATTGCGTTGGCCGCGTTGAGCGTGGTCGAGCGGAAGAGGCGGAGAGGCATCAGCGGGCTGGCGACCCGCGCCTCGATCGCAATGAAGAGCGCGAGCAGCACGGCCGCCGTGCCGAGCAGACCGAGCGTGTGCGGCGAGGCCCATCCGGCCTCGTTGCCACCGACGACGGCGTAGACCGCGAGCATCAGCGCCGCCGTGACGGTCACCGCGCCGGCGACGTCGAGTCGTGCCGCGCCGCTCGGGGCCGTCCCGCGCGAGAGCAGCGCAAGGCTCAGGACGAGCACGGCGATGCCGATCGGCAGGTTGACGAGAAAGACCCAGTGCCAGTCGTAGGTGTCGGTCAGCACGCCGCCAAGCAGCACGCCGATGGAGCCGCCGCCGGCGCAGACGAAGCCGTACACGCCCATCGCCTTGGCACGCTCACCCGGCTCGACGAAGAGCGTCATCAGCAGCGCGAGTGCGACCGAGTCGACGATCGCCCCGCCGATGCCCTGGACGGCGCGCGCGATCACGAGCGGCAGCTGCGCGTTCGCCAGGCCGCAGGCGAGCGACGCCGCGGTGAAGAGGACGATGCCGATCATGAACACGCGCCGGTGCCCGTAAAGGTCGCCGAGCCGGCCGCCGAGGAGGAGGAAGCCGCCGCAGGTGAGCAGGTAGGCGTTGACGACCCAGACCAGCGTCGTCTCCGAGAAGCCGAGATCGGCGCGGATCGACGGCAGGGCGACGTTGACGATGGTCACGTCGAGCACGACCATGAGGACGCCGAGGCAGACGACGCCGAGGGCGAGCCAGCGGCGGGTGGTGGAGAGCGGAGGCGTCATCGAGGCGGCCGTCTTCCGCGCGGTCACAGCTGCACGGTGCGGCAGACGTAGAGGATCGGGCCGGTCGGCCGCCCGACCGTCGAGCCTCCTTCCGGCTCGAGCGTGATCTCGAAAAGCTGCTCCGCGCCCAGGCCGGGCAGTCGCGCGACGGGCAGCTCGAGAGGCTGCCCGGGCCGGACCAGACCGAGCGAGGTCGGTCCCGCGGCGTCCTTCGGCTTGGTCCAGAACTGCAGGGCGCGTCCGCTCGGCACCGGCGCGCCGGCGACGATCGGCGTGAGCCGCAAGGTCCGTCCGGCGGCGATCTCGACGATCCAGCCGGTCGTGCGATCGTCCGGCTTTTGCAGCAGCGCGAGGTAGCGCGGTCCGGCGGGCATGCCGTCGCGCAGGTTCGACACCAGCAGCACGGCGAGAAGCAGCGAGGCGGCAAGACCGAGCGCGCCGATGCCTTGCCACGCACCGACGCGCTGCCACCATGGCGCTCGCTTCGGCTCGGCCGCAATCGTTCTCGCCGGCCCGGCCGATCCGCCGACGCTCGCGTCGACGCGCTGCCAGAGCGCCGGCGACGGCTCGATCGGCACGGCCTGCGCCGTCAGGCCGAGCAGCCGGTCCTGCCAGGCGTAGACCTCGGCGCGCAGCGCGTCGTCGCGGGCGAGCGCGGTCTCGAAGGCTTCGTGGTCGTCGTCGCTCAGCGTGCCGAGCACGTACTCCCCGGCGGCGGCGCGACGGTCTTCGACATCGACGAGCGCAATCACGCCATGCACTCCCGCAGGCTTGCCAGGCTGCGCCGGATCCAGGACTTGACCGTGCCGAGCGGGGTGTGCAGGCGCGCCGCGATCTGCTCGTGCGTGTAGCCATCGACGAAAGCGTGCATCACGCAGTTCCGACGCGTCTCCTCGAGCTGCTGCAGGCAGCGCTCGAGCGCGTCGGCGTCGAGGCCGCGGTCGTCGTCGCCACCCGCGACCTGGCGCGCGTCGGCGATCTCGGCGACGTCCGCTGGATCGAGCACGGTTGCGAGGCCGTCGCCGCGCACTTCGCGCAGGGCCCGGTGTCGAACGATCGTGTAGAGCCAGCCGCGCGCCGAGCCCAGCTCCGGCCGATACGTGCCCGCGCTCCGCCAGACCTGCACGAAGACGTCGTGCAGCACGTCCTCTGCGAGCTCACGCCGGCGCACGATGCGCAGCGCGACGCCGAGCAGCCACGTCGCCTCGCGCTCGTACAGCGCCTGCAAGGCGAAGCGCTCGCCGCGCGCACAGGCGAGCACGGCATTCTCGTAGTCGAACGGGGTCGATCGATTCGGCATCGGCGGCGAGGGTCGGTGCGGAGTGAAACCCACTCTAGCAGCCGACCCTCGCCGGACTCAGGCGGCTTTCCAGAAGATGTAGTCGGCCTGGTACTTCACGATCTCCCTCTTGCCGAGGCCACCGCCGTCGCAGGCTTTCGACGGCGCGACGCCGCCGCGCGTCGCGACGCGCTGGACGTAGGTGATGCCGGTCATCGCGCCCGATCCCATCGCTGGATTGGCCTTGACGAGCTGGTGCGCAATGTTGCCGGCGGGGCTCGGCGCGACCGCGACCTGGGCGCCGCCGATCTTCGAGCCGTCGTTGCTCTCCCACGTGGCCGGCGGGCCGTAGTAGGAGCCGATCTTCGAGCCGGCGCGGCTGTTGAGGTCGGCCTTCGGGCCGACGAAGAACCACTCGTAGGCGCCGGCGCTGTCGGTCTTGGCGCGGCACTCGTAGGTGATCTCGCCGACGCCGACGGTCTCGAGGGCGACGCGGTGCCCGGCCGGCACCTTGACGGCGTCGGGCAGCGCATCCTGGCTGTAGGGCTTGGCCATCATCGGCCCGGACGACATCGAGCCGCAGGCGGACAGCAGGGCGACGGAGGTGGCAGCGGTGGCTGCGAGCAGGGTTTTGCGCATGGAGCGACTCCTCGAAGGGTGGTGGTGTGAAGCGTGTGGAACGGGCCCACACCACGCACTAGTCGCGAAACGGCGCGCCGGATGCACCGGCGCCCCATTTATTTCCTCAGCGCGCCCCGAGCGCGTCGTCGAGCACCTCGATCCAGTGCCGTACCGGCGTCGTCGTGCCGGTCTGCAGATGCTGGATGCAGCCGATGTTGGCCGAGACGATCGCCTCGGGCGCGAGTTCCTTCAGGTTCGCGAGCTTGCGATCGCGCAGCGCCGTCGCGAGCACGGGCTGGAGCACCGAGTACGTCCCGGCCGAGCCGCAGCACAGGTGCGCCTCGTTCATCGCCACGCCGATCTCGAAGCCGAGCGACGCGAGCCCGGCCTCGACACCGCCGCTCAGGCGCTGGCCGTGCTGGAGCGTGCACGGTGGATGAAAGGCCAGGCGCGGCCTGCGCGCGTTCGCCGCGAGCTTGGGCTTGAGCGCCGCAACGATGTCGGGCAGCAGCTCCGAGATGTCGCGCGTCAGGTCGGCGATGCGGCTCGCCTTGTCGGCGTAGCTCGGATCGCGCGCGAGCGAGTGGCCGTACTCCTTCACCGTCACGCCGCAACCGGATGCGTTCATGACGATCGCCTCGACCGCGCCGGAGGCGACCATCGGCCACCAGGCGTCGATGTTGCGGCGCATGTGATCGAGCGCGCCTTCGTGGTCGCCCAGGTGCAGGCGGATCGCGCCACAGCAGCCGGCCTCGTCGGCGACGAGCGTCTGGATTCCGGCGGCGTCGAGGACGCGCGCCGTCGCGCTGTTGATGTTGGGCATCATCGACGGCTGCACGCAGCCCATCAGCATCAGCACCTTCCTCGGATGCTGTCGCGTCGGCCAGCGGTGCGCCTGCGCCGGGGACTTCGCGGCGACCTTGGCCTTCAGCACCGGCGGCAGGAACGCGCGGAACGCCTGGCCGAGCTTCATCGCCGGCGCGAACATCGGCGAGGTGAGGCCCTCCTTCAGCGACCAGCGCGTCGCCTGTTCGGCGGCCGGCCGCGGCACGCGCTCGTCGACGATGCGCCGGCCGATCTCGACCAGGTTGCCGTACTGCACGCCCGAGGGGCACGTGGTCTCGCAGTTGCGACAGGTGAGGCAGCGGTCGAGGTGAAGCTGGGTCGAGCGCGTCGGCGCGTGGCCCTCGAGCACCTGCTTGATGAGGTAGATGCGGCCGCGCGGCCCGTCGAGTTCGTCGCCGAGGAGCTGGTAGGTCGGGCAGGTGGCGGTGCAGAAGCCGCAGTGCACGCACTTCCTCAGGATCGCCTCGGCCTCGTTGCCGTCGGCGGTGCCCGCGAACTCGGGAGCGATGTCGGTCTGCATGCGGCGCGATGTCGTCGTCAGAGGCCCGGATAGAGGCGGCCGGGATTGAGGATGCCTTTCGGGTCGAACGAGCGCTTGAGCCGCTCGTGGATCTGTGCGAGCGACTTCGACAGCACGGTGAAGGCGCCCGCCGACTTGTCAGCGGAGCGAAACGCGGTCGCGTGACCACCGGCGCGGGCGGCGGCTTCGCGCACCCGCGTGGCCGAGGCCGGCGTGAGCAGCCAGCGCTGCGCGCCGTGCCACTCGATCAGCTCGTCGCCGGCGAGGCCGAGCGGCGGCGCGGTCTGCGGCAGCGACAGGCGCCAGAGCGTCGCACCGCCTCGCGCGACCGACGATTCCGCGGCGGCGAAGAACGGATCTTCGTGGTCGCGAAGGCGTTGCCAGAAGGGCGTCGCCGCGTCTGGTGCGATCGCCTCGCCACCCAGCGCACGAGTCGCTTCCTCGACCGCGGCCGACGAGCCGCGCAGGCGCACGACGAGGTTGTCGTTCCACCATGCGCTCGCGTCGAGCGGCAGCGGCTTCGCGCCCCACCCGTGCAGCTGCGCGAGCGCCGGCGCTGCGGCGAGGTCGAAGCGCAAAGTCGCCTCCGCGTCGGCCTTCGGCAGCACCTTGAGCGAGACCTCGACGATGACGCCGAGGATGCCGAGCGAGCCGGCGATGAGCCGCGACACGTCGTAGCCGGCGACGTTCTTGATGACGCGACCGCCGAAGTGCATCAGCTCGCCGGTGCCGCTCACCATCGTCACGCCGAGGACGTGATCGCGCACCGAGCCGGCGGCGGCGCGCGACGGTCCCGACAGGCCCGCCGCGACCATGCCGCCGACCGTCGAGCCGGGTGCGAAGCGGGGCGGCTCGAAGGCGAGCGACTGGCCTTGCGCGTCGAGCAGCGCTTCGAGGTCGGTGAGCGGCAGGCCGGCCGGCGCGGTGACGACCAGCTCGGTCGGCTCGTGGTCGACGGCGCCGACGAGCGTGCTCACGTCCAGGACGTCGCCGCTCGGTGCTTCGCCGTAGAAGTCCTTGGTGCCGCCGCCGCGGATGCAGAGCGGCCGCCCGGATTCGTGGGCCTCGCGGATGCGATCGACGATCGCCTCGACGGCTGGATTCACGTGCCCGGCGTCCTCTCGTCGGCTAGAACCGCGGCAGCTCGGGGAACGCGAGCAGGCCTCGCTTGACGTGCATCCGGCCGTACTCGGCGCAGCGCACGAGCGACGGGATGACCTTGCCCGGGTTCAGCCGCCCGGCCGGGTCGAAGGCGCGCTTCACGCCTTCCATCTGCGCCCGCTCGGCAGGCGAGAACTGGACGCACATCGACGACAGCTTCTCGACGCCGACGCCGTGTTCGCCGGTCACCGTGCCGCCCATCGCGACGCTGAGCTCGAGGATCTCGGCGCCGAACGCCTCGGCGCGATGGAGCTGGTCGGCCTCGTTCGCGTCGAACAGGATCAGCGGATGCAGGTTGCCGTCGCCGGCGTGGAAGA
>JBDTJD010000284.1:0-7963 GCA_039935975.1 Caldimonas sp. | reverse complement strand
GTCCGGCCCAGTGCAGGAGCCGGTGCGCGTCGAAGGTGTTCCACACCCGCGGCCGGTCGCCGAAGGTGAAGCCGACCTCCGCGCCGCGCTCGCGCAGGTGCTGGCGGTTCTTGGCAAGCTGCTCGGGGGGCGCGCCGTACTTGCGCGAGAGGTGCTCGGTCGCGTCCTCGCCCTCGGGCGGCATCTGTGGGTTGAGCTCGAAGGGCTGGAAGTGGAGCTCGACCGGGATCTTCGGATCGAGCCGCGAGAGCGCGATCTCGAGCGAGTTAAGGCCCACGGCGCACCACGGGCAGGCCACGTCGGAAACGAAATCGATCTTCATCGGCGAAAGTCTAGCGGTGCATCCGTAGGTTTGCTCGGTCGGGGCTGTGCCTCTCCAGCGCCAGGAACGGATGGAACGGCTCGGCACGACATGACACTGCGCTCGAACACGTCCTTCAGCACCTTGATAAACGCGGTGTAGTAGCCACGGATCACCTCGTTGTCATGGGTCAGCACGCCAAGAGTGACCGCCATGCGCGGGCGAATGCGGCGCAGGTGCTGACCAGGCCGGACCATGCTTGCCGCCGTCATCTCGTCGACGATCGCCACTCCGGAGATTTCCGCCGCCAGGGCGCAGGCGGCGAAATAGGTTTCGGAACTGATCGTCGACGCGCCCGCAAGGCCGAGCTGGCCCATGGCCTCGCTCAGCGTGCGGCCGACGACGTCGGTGTCGGGGATGCGCACCAGTCTGGCCGGGTCGAGCGTCGCCAGGTCGAAATCGCCGCGGCCCGCCGTCGGGCCGACATAGACGAGTTCGACCTCGCCGAGCGTCTGCAGGCGGATGCCGGCGTGCTCGCGCGGCGCAAACGTCAGCGCCAGGTCGATCTGGCGTGAGCGCAACGCGCGCACGAGGCCGTCGATATGCCCGGTCTCGATCTGGCAAGTCAGCGTCGGATGAAGCGCCCGGAAAGCCTTGACGGCGCGCGGCGTGATCGAGAGCGCCAGGCTAGGGAGACAGCCGATGTGCAGGCGCCCTTCCGGCCGTCGCTGGAGGTTTTCCGCAAGGCTGCGCACCTGACCCATGCCTTGCTGGATCTTCTCGGCTTCGACGAACAGGATCGCCGCTTCCGCGGTCGGCCGGAGGCGGCCCTTGATGCGCTCGAACAATCGAAAGCCGAGTGCCGACTCGGCATGGCCCAGCACCTTGCTGGCCGCCGGTTGCGAGATGCCGAGCAGTGCCGCCGCCTTGCTGACGGAGCCGGTCTGCATCACCGCATGGAAAACCTCGATGTGGCGCAGGCGCATGAGCCCGAGCCTAGCGGATTCTTCCGCAGGCTCAGGTGTCGGCGACCAGTTCGCAGGCCAGCTTGCCGACGCGCGGAAGGAATTCGTCGTCGACCGCGATGGCCTGCCCTTGCGTGAACACCGCAAGGGTGAAGCGCTGGCCTGCGGCGAGCTTCACGTGGACGGCGTCGTGGCGCCGATAGCTTGCGAGCGGATCTCCCGTCCACAGTGTCCGGCCCGCCTTGGACCACAGCTGCGTGCCGCCCGGCAGGCCGCCGCCGAGGTAGCCTTTGACCTGGGCTGCCTGGATCGAGACGAAGTCGTCGGTCAGCGGCCGGTGCAGGAGGCCGGCGATCCGCTCGCTGCTGCTCGGCAGCACCGCCCGACCGCACATCACATCGGCGAGCAACCATGCAGCCGCATCGCTGCTCAGACGGTTGTGGTTGTTCGCGCCACCCCATTGGACAAACATCTTCTCGCGACCGTAGCGATCGTCGTCCATCAGCTTCTGCGCTAGGTTCACGTCGGCACAAAGCGAGGGCCGGAGCTCCGCGTAGAAGCGGTTGATGCGGTTGCGCGCGTCGACCCAGTCGCGCATCTCGGCATCGCCCAACAGGGTGTCGCCGGTCGTCCCACTCAGCAGGTCGATGACGTAGTTCGTGGCCGTGTTGCTCGACCACCGGATCATGTCGCGCATTGCGCGGTCGAGCTCGTCGTGCGGCGTCAGGCGCCCGGCGTCGAGCGCGAGCTGCGCGGCGACGACGAGGAACAGCTTGACGACACTGCAGGGATAGAACCCCACGCCGCCCCGATAGGAGAAGCCGGTCGGCAGAGGCGGCACGGTTGCCGGCTCGGGCCGATGCAGCAGCAAGGTCAGCGCGAAGTCGCTGGCTTGCAGGCCCGCTCGCGAGGCCAGCCGCGCGGCCTCAGCCACCAGCGCGTGGCCGATCCGGTCGGCCTCCACGCCGGGACGATAGAAATCAGCGGGCTGAGACACGGCTTTCTCCTTGCTAAGCGGCGATGGGGCCGAGAGTGTGGGCAGTGCGGGCAGCGGCGTTCGAGCAGCGCACCACGTGGCCGGGTGTCTGCTCAAGCAGGGCCGGCTCCTGTGCGCGACAGGGCCCGACGACCCAGGGGCAACGGGTCGAGAAGCTGCAGCCATGGGGTGGGGCCGTCGGGTCGGGCAGCTCGCCGGCAAGGGCCGGAACGAGCGAGCGACGCGATGGGTCGGTCTGCGGAATCGCCGCCAGCAGCGCGCGGGTATAGGGGTGAGTAGGACTTTCGAACAGCGCCTCGGTCGTTGCGCACTCGACGATCTGGCCGAGGTACATCACCGCGATGCGATCGCTGATGTGGCGCACGACGTTCAGGTCGTGCGAGATGAATACGAAGGCGATGCCCAGTCGCTCGCTCAGTTTCTCGAGCAGGTTGATGATCTGCGCCTGGATCGACGCATCGAGCGCGGAAACGGGCTCGTCGGCGATCAGGACCTGCGGGCCGACCGCGAGCGCCCGCGCGATACTGATGCGCTGGCGTTGGCCGCCGCTCAGCGCATGCGGCAGATGGTGCTTGAGGCGGGGCGCGAGGCCCACCGTCAGGAGCAGCTCGTCGACCCGATCGGCGCGCTCGCCGCGCGTCGTCGCCAGCGCATGGACATGGAGCACTTCATCGAGCGTTTGCGCCAGGCTCATCCGAGGATTGAGGGACGCGTAGGGGTCCTGAAACACCATCTGGACGCGGCGGGCCCGCTGCAGCGGCGTGCTGCCGGTCGCCATCGGCTGACCCTGCCAGCGAATGCTGCCTTCGTCGGGGGTGTCGAGCCCGCTCAAGCATCGCGCCAGCGTGCTTTTGCCGCAGCCCGACTCGCCGACGATGCCGAGGGTCTCGCCCGGCGCGAGCTCGAGCGAGACGTCGCGCAGCGCCTGCAGGAAGTGGCGCGGTCGCCGCGTCAGCAGCGCGCGCGCACCGCCCGTGACCTCGAAGCGCCTGCCGAGGCCATGCGCGCTGAGCAGCGGCACCGCATGAGCCGCGACCGGCTCGCCTCTCGCCGCGGAGACGGTCGTGTTCATCCGATCTCCCCAGCGCGCAGGCAGGCGCTGCGATGACCCACCTCGACCTCGATCGGTGGCGGGATGACCTCGCGACAGGCGGCAACGGCGAACGTGCAACGCGGATGAAAGCGGCATCCGGTGGGCGGCTCCGCGAGGTTCGGTGGCTCGCCGTCGATCGGCCGCAGCGGGTCGCCGCGGCGCGTGTGCGCCGGCAGCGCCGCGAGCAGCGCACGCGTGTACGGATGCGCCGGCCGGGTGACGACCTGTGCGGTCGCGCCCGACTCGACAATCTTGCCGGCGTACATCACGGCGACTCGGTCGCAGGTCTGCGCGATGACGCCGAGGTCGTGGGTGACGAGCAGCACGCTCATCCCGATGTCGTTGCGCAGCTTCAGGATGAGCTTCAGGATCTGGTCCTGCACGGTGACGTCGAGAGCGGTCGTCGGCTCGTCGGCGATCAACAGCATCGGCCGGCATGCCAGCGCGATGGCGATCAGCACGCGCTGCCGCATTCCCCCACTGAAGGCGTGCGGGTAGTCGAGATGGCGCCGCTCGGCGGCCGAGACGCCGACAGCGGCGAGCATCTCGATCGCCGCGGACCGCGCCTGGCGCGTCGTCAGGCCGCGGTGGCGCTGCAGCCCCTCGGCGATCTGCGTGCCGATCCGCATCGTCGGATTCAGCGAGGTCATCGGGTCTTGAAAGATCATCGAGATCTCGCGGCCGCGCAGCGCGCTCCATTCGCGCTCGTCCAGAGACGCCAGATCGCGCCCGGCGAACCGGACCGTGCCGCCGATCTCACTTGGTGGCGAGCCGCCGAACAGTCGAATCAGCGCTCTGCAGGTGACCGTCTTGCCGCAACCCGACTCTCCGACCAGGCCGAAGACCTCGCCGGCTTCGATGCGAAAGCTCACCCCGTCGACGGCCGTCAGGTCGAGCGTCGGCGTCGTGAAGCAGACGCGAAGATCCTCGACCTCGAGCAGCGCCGAGCCGGCGGCGGCGTTCATCCCTTCGGCCGGAGGAAGTCGTCGAGGCCTTCGCCGAGCACGGTGAAGGTGATGCCGACGTAGACGATCGCGAGTCCCGGGAAGACCGAGATCCACCAGGCGTCCTGCAGGAAGGTGCGGCCCTCGGCGATCATCAGGCCCCACTCGGGGGTCGGCGGCTGGATGCCGAGACCGAGGAAGCCGAGGGACGTCACGGCGAGGATCGTCAGCACGACGTCCGACATCATGAAGATGATCGCCGGCGTGATCACGTTGGGCAGGATATGGCGCAGCATCACGCGCGCATGCCCGTAGCCGAGCAGGCGCGCCGCCTGTGCGTACTCGGCGCGCCGGGCGACGAGGACCTCGGCACGGACGATGCGCGCGAACGAGATCCAGACGACGAGAGCGAAGGCAAGATAGAGATTGGCGATGCCAGGGCCGAGCGAGCCGACGATCGCGATCACCAGCACGTAGTGCGGAAATGCCAGCAGGACGTCGACGATGCGCATCAGACCGCGATCGAACCAGCCGCCGTAGTAGCCCGAGGCAAGACCGATCAGGCTGCCAATGAAGAACGGCAGCACGACGCAGACGGCGACCACCTGCAGGTCGACGAACGTCGCGGCCAACACGCGCGCCAGGACATCGCGGCCGAGCTCGTCGGTGCCGAACGGATGCGCCGGTCCGGGGCGCTGCAGCGCGACGGCGAAGTCGATCTCGATCGGATCCCAGCCGACGAGGACCGGGCCCAACGCGCCGGCGAGGAGCAGCGCGGCGAGCATCGCCAGGCCGACCTGCAGGTTGCGGTTGCCGGCGAGGCGCTTCCACCGTTCGCCCCCTGGCACCTTCATCAGGACAGCGCGAGGCGCGGGTCGACCGCGACGTACGCCACGTCGGCGATCAGGTTGATCACGACGACGAGCAACGCGAAGGTCACAGTCAGACCCTGCACGACCGGATAGTCGCGCGCCGCGATGGACGCGACGAGCAGGTGACCGAGCCCCGGAATGCCGAACACCGTCTCGACGACGACGGTGCCGCCGATGACCCAGCTGGTGTGCACCGCCAGGATCGAGATCGACGACATCATCGAGTTTCGCAGCACATGGCGCCACAGCACGCTGCGCTCGGACAGGCCCTTGGCGCGCGCTGTGTCGATGTAGTCGGCACCAAGGACGCCGATGATCGAGCTGCGCAGCGCGCGGATGGTCAGGGCCGCGGTGCCCAGGCCGATGACCAGCGCCGGCAGGACGAGATGGTGCAGATGACTCAGAAAGCCGTCGCCATAGCCCGACACCGGGAAGATCGGCAGGGCGATCGAGAGCAGCAGCACCAGCAGCAGGCCGAGCCAGAACGCCGGCATCGACATCGCGGCGATAAAGACCAGCTTGATCGTCTGGTCGACCCAGCGGCCGCGCCGCACCGCAGAGAGCAGCGCCAGCGGCACCGTCAGCGTCACCGCGATCAGGGTGCTCAGGCCGACCAGCGACAGCGTCGGCCCGAGTCGATTGAGCACCTCGGTACCGACCGCGCGTCGCGAGGCGATCGACAGGCCAAAGCTGCCGGTCGCAACGTCGCCGAGGAAGCCGACGTACTGCTGCAAGAGCGGTCGGTCGAGGCCGAGCTGGCGCGTCAGCGCGGCGATGTCTTCGGCGTTGCCGCGCGCGCCGAGCATCAGTGTCGCCGGGTCGCCCGGCATGACGCGCAGCAGCAGGAACGCCACCGCCGTGATGCCGATCAAGACCGGCACCAGCTGCAGCAACCGGCCCAGCAGGAACCAGACGAACTTCAACGGCGCGGGGCCCTCGACCGAAACTTCAGCGGAGCTCGACGTCGCGAAGGTCGTAGTTGGAGGTCCGCATCAGCGTGAAACCGATGACGTTCTTGCGGTGCGCGAACGTCAGCGACTGGCGATACAGGAAGATGAACGGCGCGCCGTCGTGAGCCCGCTGCTCGATCTCCTTGAACATCTTGCCGCGCTCTTCGCCTTCGAGGGTGCGGCGTTCGAGTGCATAGAGCTCGTTGACGCGATCATCCTTCCACTGCGTGTGATAGGCGTTGGCGCGCTCCGGATTGACGACCAGGAAGCCGATCAGCTGATCCGGGTCAATCGTGTCGCTGGACGCCCGGCTGAGCGACATCTCGAAGTTTCCGGCCTTGGTGGTGCCGAACTGCGAGCTCGACTCGATGTTCTGCAACTCGACCTCGACCCCGACCCGCTTCAGTGAGGACTGCAGTACCGCTGCCACCTGGCGCGCCGTGGCGTCGCCGCCGGCGACGAGCATGCTGGTCTTGAAGCCGTTCGGATAGCCCGCAGCGGCCAGCAGCGACTTGGCCTTGTCGACGTCGTACGGGTACGGCTTCAGATCGACGTTGTGATGCGCCATCAGCGGCAGCGGCGAATTCGCGATCGAGCCGTTGCCGCGCAGGATGTTCTGAACGATCGGTCCCTTGTCGACGGCGTAGTTGAGCGCCTGGCGCACGCGCACGTCGTCGAACGGCTTTTTCGTGGTGTTCAGCTGAACCAGGTCGGTCCGGAACGCGTTGACCACGCCGACGGTCGTGTTCGGATCGCCCTTCAGCCCGTCGACCTGGTTAAAGGGGATGCCGATGATCGCGTCGAGCTCACCCGCCTTCAGCTTCAGGACCCGTGAGTTGTCCTCAGGAAGGATCTCGATGGTGGCGCCGTCGATGCGCGGCTTGCCCGCTTCCCAGTAATGCGGGTTCTTGACGAGCGTCTGCTTCTGGCCGCGCGCCCACTGGGTGAGGATGAACGGCCCCGAGCCGACCGGCTTGTCGAAGAAGGCCGTACCCTGGCTCTCGACCAGTTTGGCGGGCAGGATCGAAGCGCTGAACATCGCAAGGTTGTTGAGCATGGGCGTGAACGGCGTCTCTAGCCGCATCACGATCGTGCGCGCGTCGAGGACGCGGTATTCGGTGATCGGGCGAAAGAAGCGCCCCCACTGCGATTTCTCGCCAGCCGCGCGGCGCAGAGAGAACTCGACGTCCTGCGCCGTCACTGGCTCACCGTTGGAAAACTTCGCGTTGGAGCGCAGCTTGAATTCGTACTCTTTTCCGTCTGGGCTCACCCGCCACGACTCAGCAATGCCGGGTTCGAGGCGGGTGCCGTCGCGGCTGGGCCGGACCAGCTGGTCATAGAGCAGCAGTTGAGTCCAGATGGAAGGGTTGTCGCTGGACGCGATCGGGTCGAGCGACAGCGCGTCGGCGGTGACGCCGAGGCGAAGGGTTGCCGCCACCGCGGCTTGCCCGCTCACGACGGCGAAAGCGATCGCGAGAGCGGCGGAAGCGAGAACGGTTGCTCGTTTGATCATGGTCGACCTCGGCAAAGAAGGGTTCGATCGCCGCGCGATCGATGCCCGCAGTATCCAAGACCGGGGCATCGCCAACAATCGTCAAACCGTCCGGGTTGCATAACCTTTCGCTATGACTGGCCAGCGGCGCGGAGCCGGCGAGACCAGCGACGCGTCCCTAGAATGCTCCGCTCCTCTCCCGAAAGCCGCTCCCCATGACCTCCGGCGTCATCCGCATCCGCGGCGCCCGACAGCACAACCTCAAGAACCTCGACCTCGACATCCGCACCGGCGAAATGACGGTCGTGACCGGGCCGAGCGGTTCGGGGAAATCGAGCCTGGTGTTCGA
>JBDTJD010000283.1:0-8394 GCA_039935975.1 Caldimonas sp. | reverse complement strand
CTCGGCTGGCATCGCGACGTGCCCGACTACGAGACCGTCGTCGGCGTCTCGCTTGCCGGCACGGCGCGGATGCGCTTTCGCCGCTATCCGCCGGTCGCGCCGAAGAAGTCCGACATCGTCTCGCTCGAGCTCGCGCCGCGCTCGGCCTACGTGCTGCGCGCCGAGGCGCGCTGGGGCTGGCAGCACAGCGTCGCGCCGACCCCGGGCCTGCGCTACTCGATCACCTTCCGCACGGCAGCGCGGCGCAGCGTGGCCTGCCCGGCCCGAGGCTGACATCAACGCCGCCCGCGTCTCCGATCGGCCACGCCGGCCGCCGGCCGATCCGCAGAAGTTTCGTGTCGTCGTCCGGCCGAGCCGCATCGACGGCCAGGGTGCGTTCGCAGACGAGGCGATTCCAGCGCGCCGCAAGATCGGCGAGATCCGCGGCGAAGCGATCAGCGTGCGCGAGGCGCGCCGCCGGGCGCGCGGGCTCGAGCGGATCATGATCGTCGAGGTGAGCGAGCGTCGGGCGATCGACGCTGCCACGTCCACCGACCCGCTGCGCTTCACCAATCACTCGTGCGCGCCGAACGCGGTGCTGCGCATCCGCCAGGGCCGGGTTGAGTTCTACGCCATGCGCGACGTCGACGCCGGCGAGGAGCTCACCGTCGGCTACGGTGAATCGCATCACGAAGGACGGCTCGCCTGCCGTTGCGGCGCGGTGCGCTGCGTCGGCCGGCTCTAGCAGGCTCGCGAATGCGCGCGTCGCCGCGCCCGGGATTCACGCGCTCCTGCGCAACTAGGTTGCAACCGGCTCCAGGAGCTCCGCCAGCCGCATGCGCGCGAAATCGGCGCGCTTCCACATCGCCTCGAGATCGGGCGCAGGGTCGAGCAGCAGCGCAGCGACGAGCGGTTCGGCGAGCGTCGTCGCCGGATCACAGAGCATCACGTAGCGGCTGCTGAGCGGCTCCTCGAGCCGGCCCACCCAGTCGAGCTCGCGAAGCGTCTCGAGGACAGAGTCGATCTGCAGCGGATCGACCCCGACCGCCTTGCCCAGCGCGACCGGATCCAGCCCGCGCCGAGTCGTCCCGCGTGTGGCGGCGAGCCGGCCGAGGACGACGATGGCGAGGTGAAAACGCGAGCCCGGTGCGTCGGGCCAGCGCGAAAGACGCCTGCCGAAGAGCGGCAGGTAGGCCGCGAGCATGGCGCCGAGAAGGACGATGACCCAGCTCGCATAGATCCAGACGAGAAAGATGGGCACGGTAGCGAATGCGCCGTAGACCATGGAGTACGTCGGCACGGCGGCGAAATAGACCGTCAGGGCACGCTTGCCGAGCGCCATGGAGACGGCGACGAAGAGGCCGCCGAGCAGGGCATGGCGCCAGCGCACGAAGGTGTTCGGCACGTAGTGGAAGAGTGCCGCGACGCCGATGGCGTCGATCAGGAACTCGAAGACGCCCACGGCGACACCCAGGCCGTGCGGTGTGTTGCCCAGCAGGCCGCGAGAGGCACTGACCGCATACGACGTCGCGGCGAGGCTCACGGCAATGACGATCGGCCCGAGCGTGAGGGCCGCCCAGTAGACCAGGACGCGGTGGGTGATTCGGCGCATGGTCCTCACCCGCCAGATCGCGTTCAGGGCGCGGTCGATCGTCAGCATCATCGCGAGCGAGCTCACGACGAGCGCGATCAGGCCGACGGCGCCGAGCCGGCTGGCGCGGCTCGAGAACTGGCTGATCGCGCTCATCACCGACCGAGCGATGCTGTCGGGCACGAGCGTCTGCACGAAATAGCTTTGCAACGAGCTCTGCAGCGTCGCGAACATGGGAAACGCCGAGAAGAGCGCGAGCGTCACCGTCACCAGCGGCACGAGCGAGATGATCGTCGTGAACGTGAGGCTGCCGGCGACCAGGGCGAGCCGGTCCTCGCGAAATCGCTGCACCAGGGTTTCGACAGTCTGCAGCCACGGCCGCGACGGGTCGGGCGCGATGCGGGCGTTCGGCCCTTCGGCGGGCTGGGTCACGGGCCGGTCTGCGCATGCATTGCTGGCATCATAAGCAGCGATGAACGAAGACTCCGGCGTGCCCGGCCCCTCGAGATGGACGCGGCCCCTGGCGTTCGGTTCGGCCCTCGCCATCGTCGTGCTCGGCCTGGCGTGGGAGCTGTGGCTGGCGCCGACCGGCCGCGGCACCCTTGCCGTCAAGGTGCTGCCCCTGGCGTTCGTCTTGCCCGGGCTCTGGCGCGACCGGCTCTATACCTACCGCTGGACGAGCCTTCTCGTCTGGCTCTACTTTGCCGAAGGCATGGTGCGCGCCACCAGCGACCGCGGCCTCGGCGCGCCGCTCGCCGCGCTCGAGGTCGTGCTGACGCTCGTCCTTTTCGCTGCCTGCGGCATCCACATCCGTGCCCGGCTGCGATCGGCCGCGACGAAGGAAACGGCGGTCACCGTCGCGGAGCCGCAGCCGTGAGCCTCGTCGACGCGTTGCGCGACATCGTCGGCGCGGCCCACGTGATCGCCGAGGGCGACCGCTCGACGTGGGAACTCGACTGGCGCAAGCGCTTTCGCGGCCGCTCGCTCGCGGTCGTGCGTCCGGGCTCCACGCCCGAGGTCGCCGCCATCGTCGCGGCCTGCCGCGCGCACGGCGCGAGCCTCGTCGCGCAGGGCGGCAACACGGGGCTCGTCGGCGGCTCGGTGCCCGACGAAAGCGGCTCGCAGGTGCTGCTGTCGATGGCGCGGATGAACCGCATCCGCAGCGTCGACCGCAGCAACCTCACGCTCGTCGCCGAAGCGGGATGCGTGCTTCACGCCGTCCAGCAGGAGGCCGCCGCGCACGGCCTCATGTTCGCGCTCAGCCTGGCGGCCGAAGGCAGCTGCACGATCGGCGGCAACCTCTCGACCAACGCCGGTGGCACGCAGGTCCTGCGCTACGGCAACGCGCGGGAGCTCTGTCTCGGCCTCGAGGCCGTCACCGCCGAAGGCCGCGTCTGGGAGGGCCTCTCGGGTCTGCGCAAGGACAACACCGGCTACGACCTGCGCGATCTCCTCATCGGCAGCGAAGGCACGCTCGCGATCATCACCGCCGCGACCTTGAAGCTGCATCCGCGGCCCGCCGCGGTGATGACGGCGCTTGCGAGCACCCGGACGCTGGCTGCGGCGACCGCGCTTCTCGCACTGGCGCAGCGCCGACTCGGCCCCGGCCTCACCGGCTTCGAGCTGATGAACGACTTCTCGCTCGGCCTCGTGCGCAAGCACCTGCCGCAACTGCGCCAGCCTCTCCCGCCCGCCCCGTGGGTGGTGCTCGTCGAGCACTCCGACGGCGAGAGCGAGGGGCACGCCACCGAGGTGCTCGAGGCACTGCTGGGCGAGGCCCTCGAGCAGGGGCTGATCGACGACACCGCCATTGCCGCCAGCCTCGAGCAGGCAAACGCGATGTGGCATCTGCGCGAGTCGATCCCGATCGCGCAGAGCATGGAAGGCCTGAACGTGAAGCACGACATCGCGCTGCCGGTGTCGGCGATCGAGGAGTTCGTGGCCGCGACGGACGCCGCGCTGCTCGCCGCGTTCCCCGGCGTGCGCCTGGTCAATTTCGGCCATCTCGGCGACGGCAACCTGCACTACAACGTGCAGGGGCCGCCGGGCCTGGATGGCGCCGCGTTCCTGCAGCGGCACGAGGCCGAGATCAACGACCGGGTCTACGACGCCGTCTCGGCGCGCGGCGGCTCGATCTCCGCCGAGCACGGCATCGGCACGCTCAAGCTCGAGCAGCTCGAGGCGCGCAAGTCTCCGGTTGCGCTCGACATGATGCGGGCGATCAAGCTCGCGCTCGATCCGCAGGGCGTGCTGAATCCGGGTCGCGTGCTTCGGTCTCCAGCCAGGCCATGAAGTCGCGCACCTCCGGCTTGGCCGCGGCCGCCGTCGAAGCCAGCATGAAGTAGGCGCGGGCCGAGGCGATGCGGTCGTCGAAGGGGGCGACGAGCTTTCGGCCCTTCATCGCGCCAGCGATCAGCGGCATCCGGCCGAGTGCCACGCCCTGCCCCGCGAGCGCGGCGGAGATGAGCTGGTCGTACGACGAGAAGTGGAGCACGCCCGAAGGGCGGAGATCGTCGAGCCGCATCGCGTGCAGCCACAGTCCCCAGTCCTGCAATGGGTTCCTGCCGTCCGGCTCCATGCGCAGGAGCGTGTGGGCGGCGAGGTCTGCGGGCACGACGAGCGGTGCAAAGGGTGGCCGGCGCAAGCGTGGGCTGCACACCGGAAAGACGATCTCACCGAAGAGGCGCGCCCCCGACCCGGTCGCACCCTCGTCGACGGCACGGTAGCGGACGGCGACGTCGACGCCGTCGCGCTCCAGGTTGACGAGCTCGTTGCTGGCCGAGATGCGCACATCGACGCCGGGATGCGCGCCGACGAAGCCGGCGAGACGGGGGATGAGCCAGAGACCGGCGAAGCCCGCCGTCGTCGTCACCACCACGGTCCGGGCGCGGTCGCTTCGGCGCAGCTCGCGTGTCGTGCGGTCGAGCCGCCCGAGCGCCTCAAGCGTTGCCGAGTAGAGACGGGAGCCCTCCTCGGTCAGCGCCAGCGAGCGATGAAGGCGGCGAAAAAGCAAGACCCCGAGGCGGCCTTCCAGCGCCTGCACCTGGCGGCTCACGGCCGACTGGGTCAGCGCAATTTCCTCGGCCGCCCTCGTGAAACTGAGATGGCGTGCCGCGCTCTCGAATGCGACCAGCAGTTCGAGCGGCGGAAGGTCGAACGGACCCCGGCTCATGCTCTCGTTATCCATGCACCGCACGCATGCGAAGAATGCCCAATGATCGTTTGAGCAATCACCTCTACCGGAGGAGCATTCGTTCCGAGGTCATCGAAATGATGGATGTAAGGTGATCTTGCCGCATGCATGGGCTTCATGCTACAGGAGTCGACCATGAACAACGACCTGCTGCTTTCAGCGCGCTCCCTGGCGAAGGGCCGCATCCGCCATCTTCCGGCCCACGCCGGCCGCACGGTCGAGTGCCTGAGCGGCGCCATCTGGATCACCCAGGACGGCGATCTGCGCGACGTTGTCCTCGAGCCCGGCGACACGTTCGCCTTCGATCGCCACGTCGACGCGCTGCTCAGCGCCTTCGCCGACTCACGCTACGTCGTGCTCGACGCCGGCGCGCCTGCAACCTATTGAACCGGGCCTTTCACGGCATCGGGAATCGGCAGCGCCATGACCTCGATGCCTTCCTCGCGCAAGGCATCGGCGTCCTCCCTGGAGGCCTTGCCGCGGATGCCGCGCTCCTCGACCTCGCCGTAGTGGATGCGGCGCGCCTCTTCCGGGAAGCGATCGCCGACGTCCTCGGTGCTGTTCATCACCTGCCGCACGGCCCGCAGCCATTGCGACTGCAGCGTCATCTCGCCCGTGGGCTCGCGCCCCGGCACCGGCTCGACGGCCGCGTGGCGCGAGACCTTGAGACGGGGCGCCGTCGGCAACCGCGTCACGACCGTGTCCCCGCACAACGGGCAGGCGATCGCCTTGCTCTCGTTCTGAACGACGAATTCTTCCTCGGAAGCGAACCAGCCCTCGTAGTCGTGCTGACGGCCGCAGCGCAGGTTGAGGACCTTCATGGCTCGATTATCGGCAGTCGCTCAAGGCGCCGCATCCCACCGAAGGGGCCAGCGGCCAGCGCGCCAGTTCTGGAGCCACAGCAGGCCGACGAGGGTCTTGGCGTCGGTGATCTCGCCGCGCCCGCTTGCGAGCGCGAGCTCGTTCTCGGAGGTCTCGAGCACGTCGAGGAACTCACCCTCGTCGAGGCGGCGCTCGCCCTTCATCAGCCCGCGCGCGAACCACACCTCGATTGCCTCGGTGGAGTACGCGATGGCGTTGTGCATGCGGCCGGCGCGTGCCCATTCGGCGGCGCGGTAGCCCGTCTCCTCGACCAGCTCGCGAATGGCGCAGTCGAGTACCGGCTCGCCGGCCTCGAGCTTGCCGGCGGGGAATTCGAGCATCGCCTCGCCGATCGGATAGCGCCACTGCCGCTCGACGACCAGCCGGCCATCGTCGAGGATCGGCACGATCATCACGGCGCCCGGGTGGACGACGTATTCCCGCTCGGCGTGGCTGCCGTCGGGCAGCGCCACCTGGTCGCGGCGAACATCGAGGAACGCGCCGCGCCAGACCTTCTCCGAGGCGACCCGCGTCTCGCGCAGGTGCGCCACGTCGGTCATGTCGCGAACATCCGCACGATCGCCTGCTCGCAGAGCTGCATCAGGCCGCCCGGCAGGATGCCCAGGAGCAGCACGGCCGCGCCGTTGAAGGACAGCATGATGCGCACGTCGCGATCGCCACCAAGGGCATGGGTATCGACCGGCTCGTCGAAGTACATCACCTTGACGACGCGCAGGTAGTAGAACGCGCCGAGCAGCGAGAGCATGACCGCCACGCCGGCGAGCCAGATGAAGCCGGGCACGTTGGTGGAGACGAGCGCCTGCAACACCGCCAGCTTGGCGTAGAAGCCGACCGTCGGCGGAATGCCGGCGAGCGAGAACATGAAGACGGCCATCACGCCGGCGAACCAGGGACTGCGCCGCGCCAGGCCGCGGAAGTCGTCGATGCGCTCGGCCTCGTGGCCGGTGCGCGAGAGCAGCATGATCATGCCGAAGGTGCCGAGCGTGGTGAGCACGTCGACGACGACATAGAACATCGCCGAGCTGTAGGCGTTGCTCGCCGAGAACGTGTTTCCGCTGACGACGCCGGGGCACAGGCCGAGCAGCATGAAGCCGACCTGTGCGATGGTCGAATAGGCGAGCATGCGCTTCAGGTTGGTCTGGGCGATGGCGGCGAGGTTGCCCAGCAGCATCGATGCCAGCGAGAGGATGACCAGCATCTGCTGCCAGTCGACCGCCAGGCCGATCATCCCTTCGACCAGGAGGCGGATGGTGATGGCGAAGGCCGCGAGCTTCGGCGCGCCGCCGACGAGCAGCGTCATCGACGTCGGTGCGCCCTGGTAGACGTCGGGCACCCACATGTGAAAAGGAACGGCGCCGAGCTTGAAGGCCAGGCCGGCGACGACGAAGACGCTGCCGAGGACGAGCACCGCCCGGTTGATCCGCCCGGTGCCGATCGCCTTGAAGACCTCGCTGAGCTCGAGCGACCCGGTGGCGCCGTACATCATCGACAGGCCGTAGAGAAGAAACCCGCTCGCCAGCGCGCCGAGGACGAAGTACTTCATCGCCGCTTCCGTGGCGCCAGTGTCGTCGCGGCGCATCGCGACGAGCGCGTAGAGCGAGAGCGACATCAGCTCGAGGCCGAGGTAGACGACGAGGAAGTTGTTCGCCGCGACCATCACCAGGATGCCGAGGAGCGCGAACATCGAGAGCGTGAAGAGCTCGCCCTTCAGGATGTCTCGGCTGGCCGCATAGGGGCGGGCGTAGACGAGCGTCGTCATCATCGCGACCGTTGCGAACAGTCCGAGCAGGTGGCCCATCGGGTCGGCGACCACCATCCGCTGCATCGCGTAGTACGTCGTGCCGGCGTAGAAGTACCAGAGCTGGCCGAGGGCGACGGCGCAGAGCGAGAGCTGGGTCAGGCAGTAGGTGACGATCCGGTCCTTGCCCGGATGCCAGAGATCGACGAGCGCGACGACGCAGGCCATGACGAGCAGGCCGATCTCGGGCGCGATCGGGTAGACGGCTTGCCAGTTCATCGTGTGCTTGGTGGTTGTCCGTGCGTGGGGTCAGCGGGCGATCTTGGAGACCGACACGTGGCGGAGCAGGCTCGTCACCGACGTGTGCATCACGTCGGTGAACGGCTTCGGATAAAGCCCCATCGCGAGGATGGCGACGGCGAGGATGGCGAGCATCGTGAACTCGCGCTTGCCGATGTCGACGAGCTCGCGGACGTGATCGTTGGCAATGGGGCCGAAGTAGACACGCTTGACCAGCCAGAGCGTGTAGCCGGCGCCCCAGACCATCGTCGACGCGGCGAGCATCGCGATCCAGAAGTTCACCTTCACCGCGCCGAGGATCACCATCCACTCACCGACGAATCCCGCCGTGCCGGGCAAGCCCACGTTGGCCATGGCGAACAGGACCACGAACGACGCGAACACGGGCATCGTGTTGACGACGCCGCCGTAGGCCGAGATCTCGCGCGAGTGGACGCGGTCGTAGAGGACGCCGATGCACAGGAACATCGCGCCCGAGACGAAGCCGTGCGAGATCATCTGCACGATCGCGCCCGAGGTCGTGAGCTCGCTGCCCATGCCCTTGTCGTCGAAGAGGAAGAAGCCGAGCGTGACGAAGCCCATGTGGGCGATCGAGGAATAGGCGACGAGCTTCTTCATGTCGCGCTGGACGAGCGCGACGAGACCGATGTAGACGACGGCGACGAGCGAGAGCGCGATCATCAGCCAGGCCCACTTGTGGCTCGCGTCGGG
>JBDTJD010000282.1:0-3232 GCA_039935975.1 Caldimonas sp. | reverse complement strand
CGACAAGATCCTGGCCAAGTGGGGCCAGTCCTGATCCCGAAGGTGGCGGCGGGCTGATCCTGTAGCCAGCCACGGGCTGACGCCATGTTCTGGAAAGACGCCAGCACCTTCCTGCCGATCCTGCTGGAAGGGCTGCGCCTGACGGTGCTGGTGACGCTGGGCTCACTGCTGCTGTCGACAGTGCTCGGGCTGGTATGGGCGCTCATGCGCGTGTCCAGGTACCGTGCGCTGGTGTTCGCAGCCAAAAGCATCGTCAACGTGATTCGCGGCATTCCGATTCTGGTATTGCTGTTCTATATCTACTTTGTCATGCCTGAACTCGGCGTGACACTGACGGCGGTGCAGTCGGCCATCATCGGTCTGGGCATCGCGTATTCGGCTTACCAGGCAGAGAACTTTCGCGCTGGCATCGAAGCCATCGACCACGGCCAGATCGAAGCCGCGCAGTCGCTCGGCATGGGCTGGGCCATGATGATGCGGCGCGTGGTGTTGCCGCAGGCGGTGCGCATCGTGCTGCCACCTTACGGCAACACCATGGTGATGATGCTGAAGGACTCGTCGCAGGCCTCGACCATCACCGTGGCCGAGCTGACGCTCAAGGGCCAGATGCTCGCCGCCTCCACCTTCAAGAACTCGACCGTCTTCACGCTCGTGGCGCTGCTCTACCTGGTGATGAGCGTGCCGCTGATCCTGCTCGTCGGCTGGCTCGAGCGCCGGACGCAGCGGCGGCGATGAGGGCCTGCCCATGATCCAGCTCAGCGCCGTCCACAAGAGCTTCGGCTCGAACCACGTGCTGCGCGGCATCGACGCGCAGGTCGCCAAGGGCGAGGTCGTCTGCATCATCGGGCCTTCGGGGTCGGGCAAGTCGACCATCCTGCGCTGCATCAACGGCCTGGAGTCGTACGACGGCGGCGACATCCGCGTCGACGGCATCCGCGTCGATCGCGACGGCCCCGGCATCAAGGCGATCCGCACACGCGTCTCGATGGTCTTCCAGCGCTTCAACCTGTTTCCGCACCGCACGGCGCTCGAGAACGTGATCGAAGGGCCGGTCTTCGTCAAGGGCGAGCCGCGTGCGCAGGCGCTGGAGCGCGGCCGCGAGCTGCTCGAACGCGTCGGCCTGGCCGACAAGGCCGAGGCGCACCCTTCGCAGCTCTCCGGCGGGCAGATGCAGCGCGTCGCGATCGCGCGGGCGCTGGCGATGCAGCCCGAGGCGATCCTCTTCGACGAACCGACGTCCTCGCTCGACCCCGAGCTCGTCGGCGAGGTCCTGGGCGTGATGCGCTCGCTGGCCGAGGACGGCATGACGATGGCGGTGGTGACGCACGAGATGGGCTTCGCGCGCGAAGTCGCCGATCGGGTGCTGTTCATCGACGGGGGTGTCGTCGTCGAGCACGGCCCGGCGCAGGAGCTCCTGACCCACCCGCGCAACGAGCGCACGCAGGACTTCCTGCGCCGCGTCCTGCGCCCGATCTGAAACCCGACGCGAGCCCCACGACGATGGCCGATCCCTTCCCGCTCCAGCCCGCCCTCTGGGCCGCCACGGCCGCGCCCGCCGTGCCGACGCCGCCGCTGGACGCCGCGGCGCGCGCCGACGTCTGCGTCGTCGGCGCCGGCTACACCGGCCTGTCGACGGCCCTTCACCTGGCCGAAAAAGGCGTCGATGTCGTCGTCCTCGACGTCCACGAGCCGGGATGGGGCGGATCCGGCCGCAACGGCGGGCAGGTCATTCCCGGGCTGAAGTACGACCCGGAGGAGTTCCGCGCGATGTTTCCGGCGGACATCGCCGAGCCCCTGATCGCCTTCGCCGGGAGCACCGCCGACAGCGTCTTCGAGCTGATCGAGCGCCACCGGATGGATGTGCCGCTGGTGCGCAAGGGCTGGATCCAGGGTGCGCACACGCCGGCCGGAATCGAGCTCGTCCGCCGCCGCGCGACCCAGTGGGCACAGCGCGGCGTCGAGGGCGCCCGGTTTCTCGACCGCGATGCGGTCGCGGCGCTGCTCGGCACCGACAAGTACCTCGGCGGGTGGGTCGACCCGCGCGGCGGCGGCATCCAGCCGCTGTCGTATGCCCGTGGCCTGGCGCGCGCCTCGATCGCCGCCGGCGCCCGCATCCACGGGGGCAGCGCGGTGGCTGCGATGCAACGCAGCGGCGGGCGCTGGACGCTGACGACGGCGCAGGGCGCGACCGTCGACGCCGGCCGCGTCGTGCTCGCGACCAACGGCTACACCGGTGACCTGTGGCCGGGCCTGCGCCGCTCGATCATCACGCCGAACTCGTTCCAGGTCGCCACCGAACCGCTCGGCGAAGCGGTGGCGCGGACCATCCTGCCGCAGGGCCATGTGTCGTCGGACACGCGCCAGCTGCTGTTCTATTTCAGGCTCGACCATCAGCGGCGGCTGCTGATGGGCGGGCGCGGGCCGTTCCGCGAGCCGACCTCGGCCGCCGACTGGAGCCACCTCGAGAAGGTCGTCAAGACGATGTTCCCGGGCGCTGCCGACGCGGCGATCGCGTACCG
Source organism: Caldimonas sp. (assembly GCA_039935975.1). Lineage (GTDB taxonomy): Bacteria > Pseudomonadota > Gammaproteobacteria > Burkholderiales > Burkholderiaceae_C > Schlegelella_A. The sequence goes on along the minus strand of JBDTJD010000282.1, from coordinate 713 downwards.
TTGGTGCGGTCGCGTCGCCCTGACGCGCGACTTCCTGCCGCACCTGCACGAGCCCGCCGAAGGCCTGCTGGTCGACATCGGCTGCATGGGGCGCGGCATCGGCCTGCAGACGGCCATGGGACGGGCGATGGCGACCTATCTCCTCGGCGGCCGGGCCGGCGACCTGCCCCTTCCCGTGACCGGCATCCGCGGCTTGCCGCTGCACCGGTTGCGCCGCATCTACATCTCGGCCATCGTCGCCTGGTACCGGCTGCGCGGAGGCGGCCTGGCCTAGCGTCGCTTCGAGCCGCCCAGGATGCCGCCGAGCACGCCGCGGATGATCTCGCGGCCAACGCTCGAGCCGATCGAGCGCACCGCAGAGCGCGCCGCCGATTCGGCGAGACCCTCGTGCTTGCCGCCACGCGGCCCGGTGCTGCCGAAGATGGTGTCTTTCAGGCTGCCCATGAGGCCACCGCCGGCCTGGCCCGTCGCGGGTTGCTGGCCGGGCGCGTTCGACGTGACTGGCGCACCCGCGATCGGCGTCGGATCGACGCGACCCTTCAGCTTCTCGTATGCCGACTCGCGGTCGACCGCTTTCTCGTAGACGCCCGCCACCAGCGAGCTGGCGATCAGCGCCTGGCGCTCTTCTTCGGTGATCGCTCCGAGGCGGCTCGCCGGTGGCAGCACGAAGGCGCGCTCGGTGACGCTCGGCCGGCCCTTCTCGTCGAGCAGGC
>JBDTJD010000281.1:0-2705 GCA_039935975.1 Caldimonas sp. | reverse complement strand
AGCGAGCACCTCGGCTACATCCTGGCCGAGATGCAGCACCTGCAGCGCACGTTTCCAGGCGGCACGTGGTGAGCGGCCTCGACCTCGCGCTTTCGCGCGTCGAGCGCGCCTGGCAGGTGCTCGACGGCGTTCTCGATCCCGAGGTGCCGGTGGTCTCGGTGCGCGACCTCGGCATCGTCCGCGCCGTCGTCGAGCTCGACGGCGGCGGACTCGAGGTCGTCGTCACGCCGACGTATTCGGGCTGCCCGGCGACCGAGGTCATCGAGCAGGGCATCGTTAATGCCCTCGTCGCCGACGGCCTCGGGCCGGTGACCGTGCGGATGCAGCGCGCGCCGGCCTGGACGACTGACTGGATGAGCGAGGCCGGGCGAGCGAAGCTGCGCGCCTACGGCATCGCGCCGCCGCGGCATCTCGCCGTTGGCGAGGCCGTGCCGATGCGGTTCGTGCGTCGCAGCGTTGTCGACGTGCTGGCCTGTCCGCGCTGCGAGAGCGTCGACACCGAACGCATCGCCGCCTTCGGCGCGACGGCGTGCAAGGCGCTCTGGCGCTGCCGCGCCTGTGGCGAGCCCTTCGAGCACTTCAAGGCGATCTGATGGCAAGCCTGCACTTCCATCCCCTCATCGTGAAGAGCGTCCAGCCCGAGACCGACGAGGCTGTCGTCGTCTGCTTCGACGTGCCCGGCGAGCTGGCCGAGGCGTTCCGCTTCACGCAGGGCCAGCACCTCACGCTGCGCAGCACCGTCGACGGCAGCGACGAGCGCCGTTCGTATTCGATCTGTGCCGGCGTCGCCGACGGCGACCTGCGTGTCGGCGTGCGCAAGGTGCCCGGCGGCCGCTTCTCGACCTGGATCAACGAGCAGCTGCGACCGGGCGACACGATCCAGGTGATGGCGCCCGAGGGCCGCTTCTTCGTGCCGCTCGATCCGGACGCGTCGCGCCACTATCTCGGCATCGCCGGCGGCAGCGGCATCACGCCGATCCTGTCGATCATGAAGACGGCGCTGGCGAGCGAGCCCCGTTCGCAGTTCACACTGATCTACGGCAACCGACGGCTGCGCTCCTCGATGTTCATGGAGGAGATCGAGGACCTGAAGAACCGCTACCTGTCGCGCCTGACGCTTCACCTGCTGTTCTCGCAGGAGGCGACCGACCTGCCGCTCTACAGCGGGCGGCTCGACCGCGCCAAGATCGCCACTTTCTTCGCCGGCGCGGCGCTGATCGACGCGGGCCGGATCGACCATGCGTTCGTGTGCGGCCCGCACGGCGTCAACGACGAAGCCGAGGCCGCGCTGCTCGCGGCCGGCCTGCCCGCCGAGCGCATCCACATCGAGCGCTTCGGCGTGCCCGACGAGTCGGGCGCGGCCCGGGCTGCGCTGCACGCGCCGCGCGAAGGCGACGTTGCCGACGCCCGCGTCACCATCATCCGCGACGGCGTCTCGCGCGAGATCGACTTCCATGCTTCGCAGGGCAACATTCTCGAAGCGGCCGCCGCGGCGGGGCTCGAGGTGCCGTTCTCGTGCAAGTCGGGCGTGTGCTGTACCTGCCGTGCCAAGCTGCTCGAAGGCGAGGTGCGCATGAACCGAAACTTCGCGCTCGAGAAGCACGAGGTCGCCGCGGGCTTCGTCCTCACCTGCCAGTCGCATCCGCTGAGCGAGCGAGTCGTGCTGAGCTTCGACGACCGATGAGCGCTCGGGCCCGGGCCTGACATGCCGCGCGGACGAGCCGCCGGCTACGAGCTGCAGCGCGAGACGATCGTCGCGCGAGCGGCCGAGCTGTTCGCGCGCCGCGGCTTCACCGCGACGTCGATGAACGAGGTTGCCGAGGCGTGCGGCGTGTCGAAGCCCTCGCTCTATCACTACGTGCGCGACAAGCCTCAGCTGCTTGCCGAGATCGCCGGAGGCCACATCGACCGGCTGCTGGCGATCGTCGCGGAGGTCGACGCCGCGCGACTCGCACCCGAGGCGCGCCTGCGCCGGCTGATTGCCGCCTTTCTCGCCGTCTACGCGCGCTCGCAGTCCGAGCACCGCGTCCTCACCGACGACGTCCGCTTCCTCGCGGCGCCGGAGCGCGAGGCGATCCTCGCCGCCGAGCGGCGCGTCGTCGCCGCCTTCGCCGGCGCGATCGCGGCGACCCGGCCCGACCTGCACGCGGCGCGGCTCGAGAAGCCGCTCTCGATGCTCCTCTTCGGCATGATGAACTGGATGTTCACCTGGCTCCAGCCCGACGGCGAGCTCAGCCACGACGACCTCGCCCCGGTGGTCGCCGACCTCTTCTTCGGCGGGCTCGGTGCGGTGCGCGCGCCGCCGCGCGGCCGTCGTCCTTCAGCTCGCAAGCCTCACGGAGACGCGCCATGTCCGATCCTTCCGTCCTGCAGAGCCTGATTGCCGACCGCTGGATCGGCAGCCGTCCCGGCACGTCGCTGTCGAGTGCGATCGACGGTTCGGCGATCGCGCATGCCCACGCCGACGAGATCGACTTCGCCGAGGCGCTCGGGTTCGCCCGTCGCACCGGCGGGCCGGCGCTGCTCGCCCTCGACTTCCAGCAGCGAGCCGCACGGCTCAAGGCGCTCGCGGCCTACGTCAACGAGCGGAAGGAAGAGCTCTATGCGATCTCGCGCCACACGGGCGCGACACGCAACGACGGCTGGGTCGACATCGAAGGCGGTACCGGCACGCTCTACGCATACGCATCGATGGCCGGCAACGA
>JBDTJD010000280.1:0-16218 GCA_039935975.1 Caldimonas sp. | reverse complement strand
CGCGCCGCGACGGCGATGCCTGGGTGATCGACGGCGAGAAGACCTTCATCACCTCGGGCGTCCGCGCCGACTGGTTGACGGTCGCCGTGCGCACCGGCGGCGCCGGCGCGAGCGGCATCTCGCTCCTCGTCGTGCCCGGCGATGCGCACGGACTGCTGCGGACCCCGCTGAAGAAGACGGGCTGGTGGTGCAGCGACACGGCGCACCTGTCGTTTTCCGGCTGCCGGGTGCCCGCCGATCACCTCGTCGGCGACGAGAACGCCGGCTTCGCGATGGTGATGCGCAACTTCAACGCCGAGCGCCTGCTCATGTCGGCCGGCGCCTGCGCCTTCGCCTCGGCCTGCTTCGAGGAAGCACGCGAGTGGGCGCGCCGGCGACACACCTTCGGTCGCCCGCTCGTCGAGCACCAGGCTGTCCGCCACAAGCTCGTCGACATGAAGATGCGCCTGTTCGCCACCCGCGCCTGGATCGACGCGCTCGTCGCCCGCCACGACGGCGGCGACACCGGCGCAGACTGGGTCGCCGAGCTCTGCCTGCTGAAGAACCAGGCGACGCAGACGATGCAGTTCTGTGCCGACCAGGCGGTCCAGATCCTCGGCGGCGCGGGCTTCATGCGCGGCTCGAAGAGCGAGCGCATCTATCGCGAGGTGAAGGTGATGATGATCGGCGGCGGCAGCGAGGAGATCATGAAGGAGCTGGCGGCGCGTCAGCTCGGGCTGTGACCTCGCTACCGTACGACGACCTCGACCTCGGCGCGCACGGTGCGACCCGACGAGTAGCCGACGTCCATGACGAACCGGTCGGTGCCGGTGTATCCGGCTTGCGGCACGTAGTAGACATTGACGCCCTTCAGCGTCATGCCTTCGCAATGGCCGCCGCCGACCCAGTTGGGACCGATGACGACATCGCCCGGACGGCTCTCGACCGCACCGTGGCCCGGCTGCGACGTGATCGTGATGGCCTGGACGTGCTTGAGCCGGCACGCGGCATCGAACTCGGCAAAGCCACGCACCAGAACCTCGTGACCCGGGGACGTTCGCTTCTTGACGACGAGGTTCGGCTCCGACGCGACCGCCGCCAGCGCCACCATCCCCAGCGCCGCGACGATCGATGTGCCCGCTCCTCGCCGCAGCATCCACCTCGACACGATCATCGCCGCCCTCCCGTGAGCCGCAGGCATGATGACAGGCCGCTCGCGGCTTCGCAAACGATCTCCGACCGACATCACGCATGACCGCTTCCGTCCCGCCGAGCGCCGCCTTCGAGCCCGAGTTCATCGCCAGCCTGGTCGCCCTGTTCGAGGAGCGCATCCCCTTCAACAGCCTGCTCGGCCTGCGGGTCGACTCGCTCTCGGCAACGGGCGCGACCGGGCACCTGGCGATGCGCCCGGAGCTGGTCGGCTCGTTCGCGCAGCAGCGGCTGCACGGCGGCGTCGTCAGCGCCGCACTCGACGCGATGGCCGGCGTCGCGATCATGGCGGCGATCGGAGCGCGCCACATGGACGAGGCGCCGGCCGAGCGGATGCGCCGCTTCGGCAAGCTCGGCACCATCGACCTGCGCGTCGACTATCTGCGATCGGCCGTCGGCGAACGCTTCGTCGTCGAGGGCGAGGTCCTGCGCCTCGGCTCGCGCGTCGCGACGGCGCGAATGGCGTTTCGCGACGACGCCGGCAAGCTCCTTGCCACAGGCAGCGCCGCCTACATCGTCTCGTGACGGGCGGCGCGCTGCGCGCTCAGGGCTTGATGTAGTCGGAGACCACCTTCCAGCGGCCGTCCTGGATCTGCGACAGGCGCGACGCGTCGCTGCCGAGGTGCTTGGTCGGCGTGAAGGTCGCGGGTGCGCTGCCGAACATGTCGGACTCGAAGCTCATCGAGTCCATCGCCTTGATGAAGCTGTCGGTGGTGAGGTTCGGGCCGGCCTTCGCGGCCGCGCGGGCGAAGGCGTCGATCGCGTTGTAGCCGTAGATCGAGAACACCGTCGGATCCTCGTTGAACTTGGTCTTGTACTTGTTCGCCCAGAAGCTGATCTGCTTGGACGCTTCGTCGACGTACGGGTTCTGCACCGTCATCGTCGCGTAGAGGCCGTCCATCGCCTTGCCACCGAGCTTGTGGATCAGGTCGGTGTAGCTCGCGCTCGTGCCCAGGAAGGTGGGCGAGAAGCCGGCCTTCCTGGCCTCGGCGATCGTGCCGATGGTCTCGCGGATGATCGTGCCGAGCAGCACGAAGTCGCAGCCCGCCGCCTTCATGCGCGCGACCTGCGAGGAGAAGTCGGTGGCGCCGCGCTTGTAGCTCGTCTTCTCGGCGAACTCCGCTCCGAGCGTCTTCATCGCCGCCTCGCCGCCGCGCAGCACCTCGAGGCCGAACTCGTCGTCCTGGTAGATCGTGCAGATCTTCTTCGCGCCCTTGTCCCGCACTAGCTTGGGCAACGTCGTGCGCACCTGGTCGTAGTACGTCGCGGCGAAGGAATACTTGAGGCGGTTGAACGGCTCGTACATCTCGCGCGCCGCCGTCACCGGAAAGAAGTTGACGACGTTCTTCTCGAACTGCACCGGCATCGCCGCGTTGTTCTGCGCCGTGCCGAGGTGCGCGACCATGATGAAGATCTTGTCCTGGTTGACGAGCTTCTGTGCCGCCAGGACGGCCCGCTTCGGGTCATAGCCCGAGTCCTCGACGATCAGGCGCAGCTTCCTGCCGTTGATGCCACCCTGCTCGTTGATCTCGTCGACGCGCAGCATCATGCCGTTGCGGTCCTGCTTGCCGAAGCCGGCGAGCGGACCGGAGAGATCCTGGATCGAGCCGATGACGATCTCGCTCTTGCTGACGCCTTGCTGCTCGGCGGCGAACGTGGGCGCGGCGAGCGCGGCGAGCGCGGCGGCGAGGACGGCGAACATCTTCTTCATGGGCTTGTCTCCAGGGCGGTTCATCGAAGGTTGGTCTGTCTGCAATTCACGAGGCGTACATCGCCTCGATGCGGTCTGCGTATTTCTTCTCGACGAGCTTTCGCTTGAGCTTCATCGTCGGCGTCAGCTCCTCGTCCTCGGCGCTCAGCTGCGTCTCGAGAAGCCAGAACTTCTTGATCTGCTCGACACGCGCGAACTTGGCGTTGACGCGCTCGATCTCGGCGCCGATCAGCGCCTGCACTTCCTTGGCGCGGGTCAGGCTCGCGTAGTTGCCGAACGGGACGTCGTGGTCCTGGGCGAACTTCTCGACGTTGTCCAGATCGATCATGACGATGGCGGTGAGGTAGGCGCGTCGGTCGCCGACGACGACGGCATCGGTGATGTAGGGCGAGAACTTGAGCTCGTTCTCGATTTCGCTCGGCGTCACGTTCTTGCCGCCGGCCGTGATGATGATGTCCTTCATGCGATCGGTGATCCGGAAATACCCGTCGCCGTCGACCGTGCCGACGTCGCCCGTGTGCAGCCAGCCGTCGGCATCGATCGTCTCGGCCGTCTTCTCCGGCTGGTTCAGGTAGCCCATGAAGACGTTGTCGCCGCGGACCAGGAGCTCGTTCGTCACCGGATCGAGCCGCACCTCGTTGTACGGGCAGGCTGGCCCGATCAGCCCGGGCTTGATGCGACCGGCCGGCACGCAGGTCGCGGCGCCGCAGCTCTCGGTCATGCCCCAGACCTCGATCATGGGCACACCGAGGGCGAGATACCACTTGACGAGGTCGGGCGAGATCGGCGCGGCGCCGGTGACCAGGAAACGCGCACGATGGATGCCGATGAGCTTCCTGACGTTGTCGAGCGCGAGCCGGCGGGCGAGCGCGAATCGAAGCCGGAGCATCGCGCTCACCGGCCGGCCGGCGAGCACGCAGGCGACCACCTCCTGCCCGACGCCGATGGCCCACGCGTAGGCGAGCTGCTGCGCACGGCCCGACTCGCGCAGGGCGATTGTCACGCTCGAGTAGAACTTCTCCCAGATCCGCGGCACGGCCGTGAACACCGTGGGCGCGATCTCGCGCACGTTCTCGGGCACGGTCTCGGGGTTCTCGACGAAGTTGAGAATCGAGCCGGTGTAGATCGAGAAGTACTCGCCACCGAGCCGCTCGGCGATGTGGCAGAGCGGCAGGAAGCACATCCGCTCGTCGCCCTCGTCCTGGGCGATGACGAGGTTGTAGCCGCGCACGGTGTGGACGATGCCGCGATGCGAGTGCATCGCCCCCTTGGGCTTGCCGGTCGTGCCCGAGGTGTAGACGAGGATCGCGAGGTCTTCCGGCCGGCAGGCAGCGACGCGCTCGTCGAGCTCGAACGGGTGGCTCTTCGCGCGGATCCGGCCGAGCTCGCGAAGCGCGTCGAGCGAGAGGACGCGCTCATCCTTGAAGTCGCGCAGCCCCTCGGTATCGAAGACGACGATCGTCTCCAGCTCCGGCAGCCGCTCGCGCACGGCGAGTGCCTTGTCCAGTTGCTCGTCGTCCTCGACGAAGAGGACCTGGGTGCGCGAATCGGCGCAGAGATACTCGACCTGCGCCGGTGCGTCGGTCGGGTAGATGCCGTTCGAGACGCCGCCGCAGGAAAGGATCGCCAGGTCCACGAGGACCCAGTCGACGACCGTGTTGGAGAGGATCGACGCGCAGTCGCCGCGCGCGAATCCGAGCGACAGCAAGCCGTCGCCGATCTCGCGCACGGCCTCGGCCGACCGCGCCCACGTCCATTCCCGCCAGAGACCGAGCTTCTTCTCGCGCATCAGGACACGCCCCGCGCGCCTGGCGGCACCGTTCCAGAACACGTCGGCCACGGTCTCGCCGGCGCAGACGATGTCGGTGCGGGGCTTCAGCCGATGGGCGTCCCAGAGGTTCATGCCATCGGTTCCGTCGTCAGCGCCACGTCTTCTTCTTCTTCCAGCGGCGCTCGCCGCGTGCGCCGGCTTCCTTCAGGCCCAGATAGAACTCCTTGATGTCGTCCTTCTCGCGCAGCCGCTCGCAGGTGTCTTCCATGACGATGCGGCCGTTCTCGAGGACGTAGCCGTAGTCGGCGACGTTGAGCGCCATCTGCGCGTTCTGCTCGACGACGAGGAGCGTCGTTCCGCGCTCGCGATTGATCCGCACGACGATCTCGAAGATCTCGCGCACGAGTCGCGGCGAGAGGCCGAGGCTGGGCTCGTCGAGCAGGATCATCTGCGGCGCCGCCATCAGGGCGCGCGAGATGCTGAGCATCTGCTGCTGGCCGCCGGAGAGAAGCCCCGCGTCCTGGCGGGCGCGCTCCTTCAGGATAGGGAAATACGAATACACCCTTTCCATGTCGCGGGCGACGCCGTCACGATCGCTGCGGGTATAGGCGCCCATCAGCAGGTTGTCGTGGACCGAGAGGAGCGGGAACACCTCGCGGCCCTCGGGCACGTGGCTCAGGCCGAGTCGGACCACGACCGCCGGATCCTCGGCCGTGATGTCAGCGCCGTCGAACTCGATCGAGCCCTTGCGGGGGTCGATGATCCCCGAGATCGTCTTCAGGATCGTCGTCTTGCCGGCCCCGTTGGCGCCGAGAACGGTGCCGATCCGGCCACGCTCGACGCGCAGGCTCACGCCGCGGATCGCGCGGATCGGCCCGTACGAGCTCTCGACGTTCTGCAGCTTGAGAAGGCTCATGAGAGCACCGCGACGCCGCTAGGCCGGCGCAACGACGAGAGATCGTCGGCGACGCCGAGGTAGGCCTCGATGACGCCGGAGTCGCGCTGCACCTCGCCCGGCGTGCCGAGCGCGAGCATCTGGCCCTGGTTCATCGCCAGGACGCGGTCCGAGACCCGGGAGACGAGCGCCATGTCGTGCTCGACCATGAGCACCGTGATGCCGAGTTCGTCGGTCATGTCGTCGATCCAGAACGCCATGTCGTCGGTCTCTTCGACGTTGAGGCCGGACGAGGGCTCGTCGAGGAGGATGAGCTTGGGCTCCGTGGCCAGGGCCCGCGCCAGCTCGACGACCTTGCGCACGCCGTACGGCAAGCCGGCGACGAGCGACTCGCGGTGGTGCTGGAGGTCGAGCAGGTCGATCACACGCTCGACCGCCTCTCGCGCCGCGACCTCCGCGGCGCGCGCCTTCGGCGTGAACAGCATGTCGCTGAGGAAGCCCGTGGCCCGGTGCGTGTGGCGGCCGATGAGCAGGTTCTGCAGCACGGTCGCGTTCTCGAACAGCTCGATGTTCTGGAAGGTGCGCGCGATGCCGAGGGCGGCGATCTCGTGCGGAGCGCGGGTGGTGAGCGGCGCACCTTCGAACTCGATCGTGCCGGTGGTCGGCGCGTAGATGCGGCTGATGAGGTTGAACACTGTCGTCTTGCCGGCGCCGTTCGGCCCGATCAACGTGAAGACCTCGCCGCGCTCGACGTCGAAGCTGACGTCGTTGACCGCCAGCAGACCGCCGAAGCGGACGCTCAGGTGTCTGGCGGACAGCAGTGGCACGCTCATTTCAGCCGATCCGACTTCAGGAAGCTCTTCTGGCGCTTGAACATGCCGCGCCGGTAGAACGGGAAGATCTGCAGGTAGGTGCGCAGCTTCAGCCAGCGGCCGTAGACGCCGAGCGGCTCGAACAGCACGAAGGCGATCAGCACGAAGCCGTAGACGGCGCCCTGCAGGCCCGGCGCCTGGCCGATGACGGGCGGCAACACGTCCTTGGCCAGGGCGATGACCTGCGGCATCGTGATGAGAAAGATCGCGCCGAGGAAGGCCCCATGGACCGAGCCGATGCCGCCGACGACGATCATCAGGACGAGGTCGATCGACTGGACGATGTCGAACTGGTCGGGTGAGATGAACTTGAGCTTGTGCGCGTAGAGGGCGCCGCCGACGCCGGCGAGCGCGGCCGAGATCGCGAAGGAGAGCGTCTTGTAGCGCGCCAGGTGGATGCCCATGCTCTGCGCCGAGACCTCGGAATCGCGGATCGCGACGAAGGCCCGGCCGGTCGGCGAGCGGAGCAGGTTGAGGATCGCGATCGTTGCCACGAGCGTGACGGCGAGGCAGACGAAGTAGAAGGAGACGTCGTCGTCGGCCTTCCAGCCGAACGCCTCCGGCGCCTGCAGATGCGTGCCGGCGTTGCCACCCGTGACGCTTTCCCAGCGCGCGAAGATCTCGACGACGATGAAGCCGAACGCGAGCGTCGCGATCGCCAGATAGATGCCCTTGACCCGCAACGCCGGCAGGCCGACGACGACACCGGCCGCGGCGGCGATGAGCGCGGCGGCGGCGAAGCTGATCGGGAACGGCCAGCCGTAGCGAGCGAGCGCCGCTTCCGTGTACGCGCCGACGCCCAGAAAGGCGGCGTGGCCGAGCGAGAAGAGGCCGGTGTAGCCGGAAAGCAGCATCAGGCCGAGGCCGACGACGGCGTAGATCAGCACGAACGTGAGCTGGGCGAGCCAGTACTCGGACAGGAGCCACGGCGACGCGAGCAGCGCGACCGAGAGCAGGCCGTACCAGAACGCCTGCCCGCCGTGCTTGACGAGGCGGATGTCCTGGAGATAGCTCGTCTTGAAGAGGAATCGCATCAGACCTTCTTCGTCAGCTTCTCGCCGAACAGGCCGTTCGGCTTGACGACCAGCATGATCAGGACGACGACGTAGGGCGCGATGTCCTTGAAGCCTTCGGGCAGGTAGAAGCCCGAGAGCGACTCGACGACCCCGATCACCAGGCCGCCGACGAGCGCACCGGGCAGGCTGCCGAAGCCGCCGACGACGGCCGCCGGCATCGCCTTCAGGCCGATGAACCCCATGTTCGCGTAGACGAAGGTGATCGGCGCGAGCAGCACGCCGGCGATCGCCGCGACGGCAGCCGCGAGTCCCCAGACGATGCCGTTCAGGCGCTTGACCGGAATGCCCATGTAGTACGCCGCCAGCTGGTTCTGCGACGCGGCCTGCATCGCGATGCCGATCCTGCTGTAGCGAAAGACGGCATAGAGGACCGCGCTCAGCACGGCCGTCGCGCCGATCACGACCATCTGCTCGACGTTGAGGACGAGGCCGCCGACGTTCCAGGTCTGGTCCTTGTAGGGCACGGGCATCGTGTGCGTGTCGGTGCCGATGCCCGGGATCATGGTGACGACGCCGCGCGCCGCGTAGCCGATGCCGATCGTGAGCATGACGAGCGAGAAGGCCGGCTGGCCGAGGATCGGCCGGATGGCGACCCGCTCGAGGGCGAAGCCGAAGACCGCCATGGCGGCGACGGTCGCGACGATCGCGAGCCAGAACGGCCAGCCGAGGAGCGTCATGCAGGCGAAGCCGGCGAACGCGCCGAGCATCATCAGCTCCCCTTGGGCGAAGCTCACCGTCTCGGTCGTCTTGTAGATGAGGACGAGCCCGAGCGCGATCAGCCCGTAGATGCAGCCCTGCGCCATGCCGCTGATGACGATCTGCAAAGCCTGCACACTGGTTCCCTGATGCGGCGACCGCGTTGCCGGCCTGCTTCGGCCTTGCTATTCTTGCCTCGCCAAGCAAGCAGTTGCTTTGTAGCGAAGATGCCGGCCGACCGCGATCGTAGTTACCCGAAAAGAGACGTGCCGAAAAAAGACGTGCCGAGAAGCGGCGCCGCCGACAACCGGCGCGACGCGCTCGTGCGGGCGGCGGCCGAGCTGTTTCGCGCGAAGGGTTTCGACGGCACGACGATCCGCGACATCGCGGGCGCCGTCGGCATGCAGTCGGGCAGCCCGTTCTATCACTTCGCCAACAAGCACGAGCTTCTGCTTGCAGTGATGGAAGAAGGCCTGCGCGTGGGCCTCGATCGCACCCGCGCCGTCGTCGATTCACCCGGCCTCGCGCCGGTCGAGCGCTTTCGCCGCCTCGTCCGCGCCCATTTCGGCATCCTGCACGAGAGCGGCAGCGACTTCATCGCCGTCATGCTCCACGACTGGCGCTCGCTGCCGCCGCCATACCGGCGCCGCATCGTCGAGCTGAAGGACCGCTACGACGCGATCTGGCAGGAGACCATCGACGAGCTCCATCGGGAAGGACGCCTGCGTGCCGACGCGAAGCTTGCGCGACTGCTGATCCTCGGCGCGATCAATTTCTCGGCGACCTGGTATCGCGCGAAGCCGCGCGCGAAGAACGCCTTCGATCTCGACGCACTGGCCGACGAGACGGCCACCCTCTTCCTGCACGAGGCCACGCCATGACGCCCACCGTACGCATCGACAGGGACGACGACGTCTGGACCGTGACGATCGACCGTCCCGAAGTCCGGAACGCCGTCGACGGCCCGACGGCGCGCGCCCTCGCCGAGGCGTTCCGTGCATTCGAGGCCGATGACGTGGCGAAGGTCGCCGTGCTCACCGGCGCCGGCGAGCACTTCTGCGCCGGCGCCGACTTGCGCGCCGTCGCGAGCGGCTCCTCGCCCGGCGACCTCGGCGCTGCCGACGGCACGGCGCTCGCGCTTCACGACGACATGGACCTCGACGGCCCGATGGGTCCGACGCGGCTCGATCTCTCGAAGCCCGTGATCGCGGCCGTCGAAGGCTATGCGGTCGCTGGCGGGATCGAGCTCGCGCTCTGGTGCGACCTGCGCGTCGCCGCCGCGACGGCGACCTTCGGCGTCTTCTGCCGCCGCTTCGGTGTTCCGCTCATCGACGGCGGCACGGTGCGGCTGCCGCGCCTCATCGGCGAGAGCCGGGCGATGGACCTCATCCTCACGGGCCGTGCCGTCGGCGCGGCCGAGGCGCTCTCGCTCGGTCTGGCGAACCGGATCGTCGACCGCGGCGAAGCGTTGACGGCCGCGCTCGAACTGGCCCGGCAGATCGCGGCGTTCCCGCCGCACTGCCTGCGCAACGACCGGGCGAGCGCGCGCGGTCAGTACGGCCTCGACCCGCGCGCTGCGCTCGCGCAGGAGTTCGCCCTCGGTCGCAAGACGCTTGACTCCGGAGAGGCCGAGGGCGGCGCCCGTCGCTTCGTCGCAGGCGCCGGCAAGCACGGTCGATTCGAGCGGTCGTAGTCGGGCCTCCAGTGCGTCGAAGGGGCGCGTCCGGAAACGGCGACTTGGGCGTGTCCGAAAACGGCGAGTCACGACGGCGGCGCTGGCCATAATTGCGCCATGACGATCGATGACGATGCCGCTTATCAAGTGCTCCTCGCGCACGACGCGCGCTTCGATGGCCGCCTGTTCGTCGGCGTGACGTCGACGGGTGTGTACTGCCGCCCGATCTGCCGCGTGCGCATGCCGTCGCGGCGCAACTGCCGCTTCTTCGACACGCCGGCGCAGGCCGAGGCGGCATCGTTTCGGCCGTGCCTGAAGTGCCGGCCCGAGATCGCCCCGGGTCCGGGCCTGCCGTGGACCGTGATGGACGCCTCGCGCACGCTCGCGCGCCAGGCGGCGACGGCGCTCGACGAGGCGGCGTCGAGCGGCGACGCGCCGAGCGTTGCCGGCCATGCGGCACGGCTCGGTGTGAGCGACCGGCACCTGCGCCGGATCTTCTTCGCCGAGCACGGCGTGACGCCGCTCCAGTACATGCAGACGCGGCGCCTCCTGCTCGCCAAGCAGCTCCTCACCGACACCCGGATGCCGATCTCCGAGATCGCGCTGTCGAGCGGCTTTCGGAGTCTGCGCCGTTTCAACGCCGCGTTCCTCGCCGGCTATCGCATGAACCCGACGCGGCTGCGCCGGGCCGCGCCCCGCGCCGGCGACGAAGCAGCGGCGGCGTCAGGCCCGCCGGCCCGCGCCGAATCGATCACCGTGATGCTGGGCTATCGGGCGCCGTTCGATGTCCACGCCCTGATCGCCTTCATCGCCCAGCGCACGATCCCCGGCATCGAGGCAACGGACGAGCAGGCGATCCGGCGCACCGTACGCGCCGGTGCGATCGGCACGAACGAGGCGGGCTGGCTCGAGGCGCGCTTCATGCCGCTGCAGTCGCGCGTGCGACTGTCGTTCGCACCCTCGCTCGGCGCCTCGAGCGGCGCTGTCATCCAGACGGCGAGGCGCTGGCTCGATCTCGACGCCGCGCCCGACACGATCGCCGAAACACTCGCGGGCCTGCCCGGCGAGTCGGGGCTGCGCCTGCCGGGCAGCGTCGACGCCTTCGAACTCGCCGTGCGCGCCGTCCTCGGCCAGCAGGTGACGGTCGCGGCGGCGCGCACGCTCGCGCGCCGGCTCGTCGAGCGCTTCGGCGGCGACGTCGAGACGCCGTGGGCCGACATTCATCGCACCTTTCCCGCGCCGTCGGCGCTCGCCGAGGCGCCGATCGAGCGCATCGCCGAGCTCGGCATCATTCGCAGCCGCGTCGGCGCGATCCAGGCGCTGGCCCGCGAATGGCCCGTGATAGCGCCGATGCTCACCGTCGGCGCCGCCCCTGAAGCGCTTGTCGACAAGCTCCAGGCCCTGCCCGGCATCGGACCCTGGACGGCGCACTACATCGCGATGCGCGCCCTCGGCTGGCCCGACGCGTTTCCGCCCGGCGACATTGCCGCGTTGAAGGCGATGCGCCAGCTCTTCTCGACCGCGACGCCGCGCGCCGCCGTCGCCCACGCCGAGTCGTGGCGACCGTGGCGCGCCTACGCCCTCCTTCGCCTTTGGAATTCCCTTGGAGTCACACCATGAGCTACGCCACCGATGCCATCCTCGCCCGCTGCACGGCGCAGTCGCGCATCGACACACTGCTCGGCCCGCTGCTTCTGGCGCGCACGCGCGAAGGGCTCGCCGGCGCGTGGTTCGAGGCCCAGAAGCATCACCCCTCCCCGATCGATGCGCCGGTGCGCGACGACGACCCGCTCCTCGCTGGCACGGCGCACCAGCTGCGCGCCTACTTCGCCGGCGAGCGTGACGCGTTCGACCTCGAGCTCGACCTGCAGGGCACCGACTTCCAGCGCTCGGTATGGGCCGAGCTGCTGCGCATCGAGCCCGGCTCGACGTGCAGCTACGGCGACATCGCGCGCCGGCTCGGCGCACCGTCGGCGAGCCGCGCGGTCGGCGCCGCCGTCGGCCGCAACCCGGTCTCGATCATCGTGCCCTGCCATCGCGTCGTCGGCAGCTCGGGCGCGCTGACGGGGTACGCAGGCGGCCTCGATCGCAAGACGGCCCTCCTGCGCATAGAAGCGCGAAGCGGTTTGCGGCGCTACACGACGGCGCGCCAGCCGGAACTTCATTGAGATCGCGCGACATCGTCGAGCTCGTGGCCCTGGCCGCGCTCTGGGGCGCGGCCTTTCTCTTCATGCGGGTCGCGGCGCCGGCCTTCGGTCCGATCGCGCTCGTCTTCCTGCGCGTCGCCGGCGCGTCGCTGCTGCTCGTGCCACTCCTCGCGGCGCGCGGCGAGGTGGCGGCCTTGCGAAAGCACTGGAGGCCGATCACCGTCGTCGGCGTGACGAATTCGGCGCTGCCGTTTCTCTGCTTCGCCTACGCGGCGCTCTCGATCAACGCCGGCCTCTCGGCGATCTTCAACTCGGCAACGCCGCTGTTCGCCGCTGTCGTCGCCTGGCTCTGGCTCGGCGACCGCATGACGCCGGTGCGCGTGCTCGGCCTCGCGATCGGCTTCGCCGGCGTGCTCTGGATCGGCTGGGACAAGGCCGACTTCCGCCCCGGTGGCTCGGCCTGGGCGATCGCGGCCTGCCTCGCGGCGACGATCTGCTACAGCATCTCGCCGAGCCTCACGAAGCGCCACCTGGGCGGGGTGCCGCCGCTCGCCGTCGCCGCAGGAAGCCAGGTCGCGGCCGCGGTGTTCGTCGCGGTGCCGGCGTTCTTCGCCTGGCCCGCCGTGGCGCCATCGGCAAAACAGTGGCTCATGGCGGCGCTGCTCGCGTTCGTCGGCACCGGGCTCGCCTACATCCTGTACTTCCGCCTCATCGCCAATGCCGGGCCGGCAAACGCGGTCGCGGTGACCTATCTCATCCCGATCTTCGCCGTGCTCTGGGGCGGCGTGTTCCTGGGCGAGGAGCTGACGGCGCCGCTCGCCCTCGGCTGCCTCGTCATCTTCGTCGGGACGGCGCTGGCGACCGGCATCCTGTCGCAACTCGCCGGACGGTCGCGCACAGCGCCCCCGATCAAGACGCCGACGCGCCCGTAGCGGCGCCGACGCGCTCGTCGGCCGCGCGCCGGAGGTCGATCGTCGCCCACGCGGCGACGATGGACCGGTGCGACGGCACGTTAGCTAGAAAGGTTTCCCGCTCGGCCTCGCCGAGCAGGTCGGCCCGACTCATGAGCTGCTCGTGGGCCCGGTGCAGGAACTCGTGCGCCCGCGACTCGCCGGCGGCGCGCAGGACGTCGTGGCAGGTGAGGTAGATGAGGAGCGGATCCTCCGTACCGTCGACGCTGCCGCCGGCGTCGAAATGGGCGATGACCTCGGCGATCGTCTCGCGGGCGTGGGCGACGTCGCCGCGGGCCAGCGCGAGGCGCGCGAGGCCGGCGATCGGCTCGGGTGGCATGGTCGGCCGGCCGATCTCGCGAAACAGGCTGGCCGACTCGCGATAGCAGGACGCCGCCTCGTCCCATTGGCTGAGCGCCGTCAGCGAATGGGCGCGGATGCCGAGCAGGATCGCCTGCAGGTCGCGGTCCTTCAGGCGCTCGGCGATCTCGGTCGCCTCGCCGGCGAGCCTGATCGAGCCGGCCGCGTCGCCGCGCAGGAAGGCGATCTGGGCCATGTTGCAGAGCAGGTACGACTCGTTGACGCGCTGGCCGATCTCGGCGGCCAGGCGCCGGCCGGTCTCGAAGAGGTCGAACGCAGCCTCGTAGTTGCCGAGCAGCCGCTCGGTCTCGCCGAGGTTGTTGATCGCGCCGCTCTCGACCGATCGGTCGCCGTTGGCACGCGCCAGGGCGAGGGCCGGCTGGTAGAAGCTGCGCGCGTCGTGATAGTGGCCGCGCTGGAAAGCGATGATGCCGAGCTGGATGAGCGTCGTGCTCTCGACGCGCCGGTCACCGACCTCGCGCGCCAGGGTCAGCAGCTGGTCGGCGCGACTGTGCGCGCCGTCGTAGTCGCCCTGGAACTGGAGCGCGCGCGCCCAGTTGAGGAGGGGCGTGAGCGCCGCCCCTTGCTGACCCGCGGCCTCGGCCAGCGCCACCGCGCGCTGCGCCGCGACGACGGTGCCGGGATAGTCGCCGGTGACGAGCGCGAGCGACGCGCGAAAACCCGCCGCGCGGGCGCGCCGGCCGTCGTCGTCGAGCACCTCGGCGAGCGCCTCGAGCGCTTCGACGTCCGCGCCCTGCTCGGCGCGCCGGCCCGATTCGGCATAGACGCTGCGTCGCGTCAGAAGGAGCGCGAAGCGGGTCGCGGCGTCGGCCTCGGGAACGATCGCCATCGCGCGGTCGACGAAATCGAGCGCGGCGCCGCTGACGTAGCTGCGTGCCGCGTCCTCGCCGGCGCGCCGCAGGTATTCGACGGCATGGGTGACGTCGCCGGCGCGCTCGTAGTGGTCGGCGATGAGGCCGAAGTATTCGCTCGCGCGGTCGCCGCTGCGCACGACCAGCCAGTCGGCGGTGCACCGGTGCTGCTCGCGCCGCGGCCCCTTCAGGACCGAGTGGTAGACGACCTGGTGCAGCACGTGGTGCTTGAAGACGAACTCGCGCGTGCCCTCGAACGCGCTCGTCTCGCGGCCGTAGGCGAGTTCGCGCCGCGTCAGTCCGTCGAGCGCTTCGGTCGACGCGGGCGCGATGCGCTGCAGCGCCTCGTCCCAGAAGACATGGCCGACGACGCTCGCCTGCTGCAGCGCCAGCTTCTCGCTCGCCGGCAGGCCGTCGATGCGGGCCTGGATCACGCCGGCCAGCGTGCCCGGAACGTTCACGTCGAGCAGCTTGGCGGCAACGACGCGCCACGGCTCCTCGGCGGTGACGATGACGCCATCGTCGATGAGCATGCCGATCAGCTCCTCGACGAAGTACGGGTTGCCTTCGGCGCTGCCGGCAAGCAGGTCGCGCAGCGCGTCGGGGACGGTCGCAAGACGGCTCAGCAGGCCGTCGATCAGCTCGCGGGTGCCGCGCTTGGTGAGAGGCGACAGGTCGATGCGCTGGTGATTGCTCTGGCCGCTGCCCCAGAGCGGCCGGCGCTCGTAGAGTGTCGAGCGCGTCAGGCAGAGCATCAGCATCGGGATGCCGCGGCAGGCCTGGGCCAGGTGGTTGCCGAAGTCGAGCGAGCCGTCATCGGCCCAGTGCAGGTCGTCGAGGACGACGACGATCGGCTCGCCGGTGTCCTTGTGCACCGTCAGGAAATAGCGCGACAGCGCGTGGAAGGCGCGGTCACGCAACTGCTTGGCCTCGCTCGCGATCGCCGCGATGTGCGGATCGTCGCCGTAGTCGAGGCCGATCAGCTGGCCGATCAGCGCGGTGTACTCGTCGGTCCGCTCCTTCAGGACTTCGCCGATGCCGGCGGCGAGCTTGACCTTGGCCGCAGCCTGGGAATCGCTGTCGAGGATCTCGAAACGGCGCGCCAGCATGTCGCGCACCAGACCGTACGGGACATGATTGCCATATGGGCGCGGCCGGCACTGATAGAAGCGGACCCCGTCGGGCAGCAGCTCGAGCCATTGGGCGAACTCGAGACCGAGCCGGCTCTTGCCGATGCCCGGCTCACCGACGACGGTGATCATGCCAACCTCGCCGTCCTCGCGGGCGGCCTTGAACGCATCGGTGATGCGTGCCAGCTCGGCGTCGCGTCCGACCATGGCAGTCTCGATGCCTTCGAGCCCACGATTGGCCATCCGGAAGGCGCGCGGCTTCTCGCGGATCACGAGGTAGCTGCGCACCGGCCCGGAGATCCCCTTGATCTCGATCGGCGCCTGCGCCGCGACCTCGAACACGCCGCGCACCTGGCGGTAGGTGTCGTGACTGATGCGCAGGCTTCCCGGGGGCGCCGTCTGCTCCATGCGCGCGGCGATGTTGACCGTGATGCCGCGGATGCTGCTCTCTGCGTCGATGCCACCGCCCAGCAGGACAGGACCGGTGTGGATGCCGACGCGAACGCCGAAGCCGTCCAGGCCATGCTCTGTCCTGAAGCGCTCGGCCAACTGGGGCGCTTCGGCGACGATCGCAAGGCCGGCGCGGATGGCCCGCTCGGCATCGTCCTCGAGGGCGCGGTCGGCGCCGAACACGGCGAGCAGACTGTCGCCAGCGTACTGGAGCACCTTGCCCCGCTTCTCGACGACGATCGACGTCAGCCGCTCGAGTGCGCTGTCCATCACCGCATGAACGTCTTCCGGATCGAGGTGCTGGCTCAGGCGGGTCGAGCCGACGATGTCCATGAAAAGAACCGTCACCGGCTTGAGCTGCGGCTCGCCGCGTGCCCGCTCGTGCAGCGCCGCGAGCTTGTCCCGCAGGGGCGCCACGGCCATGC
>JBDTJD010000279.1:0-3892 GCA_039935975.1 Caldimonas sp. | reverse complement strand
CTCGAGTAGGACGATGTCGTCGTTTGCGGGCCGTCGGCGCGGTGGGGGGCGCCGCCGGGGTCGCGGCAACCCGAGGATTCGACGCGACGGGCCTCGGAGGCGGGATCTCACGCCCTGCGTCGCTGCTCGATTCCGTGATGACGGCTTCGCTGGCGCGCGCCGCGGTGCGAGGCGCCGCACCCGCCGGCGTGGCGGACGCGGCCTCCGGCGTCGCGCGCGCGCTGGCGGCCGGGGGCACGCGGGGCGGCGGCATGGCCAGCGGCGGCAACGCATCGCGACGCGGAATCTCGATCGGAATGTCGACCGGGATCGGCCGGGGCTGGGTCTCGAAGACGAGCGGGAAGCCGATGATGCCGATGCCGAGCAGGACGATCGCACCGATCAGCCGCTGGCGCGCCTTGACGCGCGCGAGTCGCACCGCGTCGGCCGGCTCGAGCCTGGCGCTGGCGGCGGAGGGATCGCTCTTCTGCTTGAACATGGTCGACGGGTGTTCGAGCCGAATGCGAAGGAAGTGAAGAGGCCACGCAAGCGCGACCCGAGACCTTGTCAGACGGCGTGGCGGCCGGTCCGATCGGGCAATCCGTGCGCCATCACGCCGCCCACGGTGTAGAACGAACCGAAGACGACGATTCTATCAGCGGGGTCCGCCGCGCCCCATGCCGCCGCGAGCGCGGCAGAAGGCTCCGCGTGCCGGTCGACGCTCGCCTCTGCGCCCGCCGCGCGAACGACGGCCAGTCGCTCGGCCAGCTCGTCGGCGCTGGCCGCACGCGGCGACGGCAGCGACGTGAAATGCCAGGCATCGACGAGCGGCAGCATGAGTCGCAGGATCGCGTCGATGTCCTTGTCGCGCATCGCGCCGAAAACCGCATGCGTGCGCGGGAAAAATCCCATCTGGTCGAGGTTCTGCACCAGGGCCGCGACCGCATGCGGGTTGTGGGCGACGTCCAGAACCATCGTCGGCTGGCCAGCGATCACCTGGAACCGACCGGGCAACTCGACCGTCGCCAGCCCCGTGCGCACGGCCTGCGCGCTGATCGGCAACGCCTCGCGCAAGGCCTCGAACGCGGCAAGCGCGCCCGACGCGTTGAGCAGCTGGTTGGCGCCGCGCAGCGCCGGATAGCCCAGGCCGCTGAATCGCGTCGTGCGACCCGTCCACTGCCACTGCTGTCGATCGCCGGCGTGATGAAAGTCGACGCCCGCACGACGCAGATCCACGCCGATGCGCGCGGCTTCGTCGAGCACGCTGCGCGGCGGCATGGGGTCGCTCAGGATCGCCGGCCTTCCGGCACGGAAGATCCCGGCCTTCTCGCGGCCGATCGACTCGCGATCCTTGCCCAGGAACTCGGCGTGATCGACGTCGATGCTGGTGATGACGGCGCAGTCGCTGTCGAAGACGTTCACCGCATCGAATCGGCCACCGAGACCCACTTCCAGAATCACCAGATCAAGCGGCGTCGCAGTGAAGAGCCGGGCGATCGCGAGCAGCGTGAATTCGAAGTACGTGAGGCTGATTTCGCCGCGCGCGGCCTCGACCGCCTCGAAATGCGGCACGAGCGCCGCCGCCTCGACGCTGCGGCCATCGACGCGGCAGCGCTCCTCGAACCGGACGAGATGCGGCTTCGAATAGAGCCCGACGCGGTAGCCGGCCGCGAGCGCGATCGACTCCATCATCGCGCAGGTCGATCCCTTGCCGTTGGTGCCGGCAACGATGACGACGGGCACGTTGAACGCGAGGCCGAGCCGCGTCTTGACCGTGGCGGTGCGGTCGAGCGTGAGCTCCATCGAGCTCGGATGCAGCCGCTCGCAATGGGCGAGCCAGTCGACGAGCGTCACGGACCGCGTGCCCGCCGGCGTCCGCTCAGGCGACCGCGTCGGAGGGCAGCCGCTGCAGCATCGCGATCTGTCGGGCGATCGTCGCGCGAAGCTCGCGGCGGTCGACGATCATGTCGATGGCGCCGGTCTGGACCAGGAACTCGGCGCGCTGGAAGCCCTCAGGGAGCTTCTCGCGCACGGTGTTCTCGATGACCCGCGGGCCCGCGAAGCCGATCAGCGCCTTGGGCTCGGCGATGACGACATCGCCGACGAATGCGAAGCTTGCCGACACGCCGCCCATGGTCGGATCGGCGAGGACGCTGATGTAGGGGAGCCTGGCCTGCGCCAGTCGCGTCAGCGAGGCGTTGGTCTTGGCCATCTGCATGAGGCTCAGCAGGCCTTCCTGCATGCGCGCGCCTCCGGTCGCGGTGAAGCTGACGAAGGGCGTGCGCTGCTCGATCGCGGTGTGCACGCCGCGCACGAAGCGCTCGCCCACGACCGAGCCCATCGAGCCGCCCATGAAGTCGAACTCGAAGCACGCGGCGACGATCGGAATGCTCATCAGCGCGCCGCCCATGACGATCAGGGCATCGGTCTCGCCGGTGTTCTCGAGGGCGTCCTTCAGCCTCTCGGGGTACTTCTTGCTGTCCTTGAACTTCAGCGCGTCGACGGGCAGGACTTCCTGGCCGAGCTCGTAGCGGCCCTCTGCATCGAGAAAGGCGTCGAGACGCGCCCGCGCACCGATCCGGTGGTGGTGCGCGCACTTGGGGCAGACGTTGATGTTCTTCTCGAGGTCGGTCTTGTAGAGCACCGTCTCGCACGCGGGGCACTTGACCCAGAGCCCTTCGGGCACCGTGCGGCGCTCGCTCGGATCCGTCGGCTGGATCTTCGGCGGCAGCAGTTTTTCGAGCCAGCTCATCGATGGAGTCCTTGGTGAAATTCGCTCAGGCATCGAGCGCCGAGCGGATGCCTGCAATGAAGCGCGCCGCCACGACGGGCGCCTCGTCGAGGCTTGCCGGCTCAAGCAGCTGGACGAGAGCGCTGCCGATCACGACGGCATCGGCAACCTCGCTCACCGCCCTCGCCGTCTGGGCATCTCGAATGCCGAAGCCGACGCCGACCGGCAGGTCGGCGCGCGCCTTGATTCTCGGGATCATGTGCTTGACGGCGTCGATGTCGAAGTGACCGGCTCCGGTCACTCCCTTGAGCGACACATGGTAAACGTATCCGCTGCCCGCTTCGGCGGCGCGGGCGATGCGCTCGTTGCTCGACGTCGGCGCGATCAGGAAGATCGGGTCGATCGACGCCCGCCGCAAGGCAGCGGCGAAGTCGGCGCATTCCTCCGGCGGATAGTCGACGACGAGCACGCCATCGACGCCTGCGCCCTTCGCGTCCGCGACGAAGCGGTCGGCGCCGTAGCGCTCGATCGGATTCGCATAGCCCATGAGGACGAGCGGCGTCGCGGCATCGCGTTCGCGAAAGGCACGCACCATCGCCAGCACCTCGGTCAGGCCGATGCCGCGCGCCAGCGCCCGCTCGCTTGCCTTCTGGATCACGGGCCCGTCGGCCATCGGATCGCTGAACGGAATGCCGAGTTCGATGATGTCGGCGCCCGCCTCGGCCATCGCCCGCATGATCGCAACCGTGCCGTCGGCATGCGGATCGCCAGCCGTGAGGTAGGGGATCAGCGCCTTTCGGCCGCGCTGGCGGAGCGCCGCGAACACGCCATCGATGCGGCTCATGCGCGGCCTCGCGCGTCGAGTGTCGCGACGGTCTCGATGTCCTTGTCGCCACGCCCCGAGAGGTTGACCAGCAGATGGCGATCGCTCGCCAGCGTCGGCGCGAGCTTCATGGCGTAGGCGACGGCGTGGCTCGACTCGAGCGCCGGGATGATGCCCTCGGTGCGGCAGAGCCGATGGAAGGCCTGGAGCGCCTCGTCGTCGGTGATGCCGACGTATTCGGCCCGGCCGATGTCGTGCAGGTAGGCGTGCTCGGGGCCTACTCCGGGATAGTCGAGGCCCGCGGAGATCGAATGCGTCTCCGTGATCTGGCCGTTCGCGTCCTGCAGCAGGTAGGTGCG
>JBDTJD010000278.1:0-6959 GCA_039935975.1 Caldimonas sp. | reverse complement strand
CGGCGCGCACCTTGGCGTCGAGCATCGCGATCTTCTGGCGCACGACCTGCTTGTCGAAGAGCGGCGCTCCGAAGGCCTGGCGGGTACGCACGTGCTCGAGCGTCGCGGCGAGCGCCTGCACGCAGTGGCCGACGGCCATCGCGCCGAGGGCGATGCGCTCGGTCTGGAAATTCTTCATCACCGAGTAGAAGCCGCGGTTCTCCTCGCCGAGCAGGTTTTCGGCCGGGATGCGCACGTCGTCGAAGACCAGCTCGGCGGTATCCGACGACAGCCAGCCACTCTTGTCGAGCTGGCGCCCGACCGTGAACCCCGGTGTGCCCTTCTCGACGATGAACATCGACATCGCATGCCGCGCCGAGCCGGTCTTGGCGGCGACGAAATAAAGATCGGCGTGGACACCGTTCGTGATGAAGAGCTTGGTGCCGTTCAGGATCCACTCGCTGCCGTCGGCCGAGCGCCGGGCGGTCGTGCGGATGCCGGCGACGTCCGAGCCCGCGCCCGGCTCGCTGATCGCCACCGCCGTGATGGTGCGACCCGAGGTCACGCCGGGCATGTACTTCGCCCGCTGCGCGGCGCTGCCGGCGTGGTGCAGGTGCGGGCTCGCCATGTCGGTGTGGACGAGCACGGTGATGATGAAGCCGCCGAAGGTCGATTGCGACAGCGCCTCGGCGAAGACGAGGTTGGTGAGCGCATCGGCCTCCGCGCCGCCGTGCTCGCTCGCGTACATCAGGCCCAGCAGACCGGCGTCGCCCATCTTTCGCAGCACCTCGCGCGGCGTCATGCCGCCCTCTTCCCAGGCGAGCGCGAAGGGCTCGACCTCGCGCGCGACGAAGCGCGCGATCTGGTCCTTCAGCAGCTCGTGTTCGGGGGTGAGATAGATGTTGTCCATGCGTGGATCGGTGCGGCGCAGGCCGGTTTCAGAACGGCCCGCTCTCGAGCCAGCGCTCGATCTGGGCGCGCCGGTCGTTGCCCCAGAACGGCTCGCCGTCGACGATGAAGAAGGGCGCCCCGAACACGCCCTGCGCGACGGCCTGATCGCAGGCCCTGCGCAGCGACTCCTTCCACTTCGCGTCGGCGGCGATCGCCATCGCCTCGTCGGCATCGAGGCCGAATTCGAAGGCGAGCACTTCGAGATCGTCCTTGCGCGAGAGGTCGACCGTGCCGCGCGTGAAGTAGGCGCGCAGCGCGTGGCGCGCCCAGTTCGCCGCCCGCAGCGGGTCGCTCGCGTCCAGCCACCAGAAGATGCGCGCGGCATTCTGCGTCGGGATCGGGAAGTGCTCGGGGATCGTGAACGGCACGCCGGCGAAGCGCGCCGAGCGCTCGAAATCGAGCAGCGAGTACTCGCGCTTGATCGGATGGCTCACCGGGCTCTTCAGCTCCGCCGCCTGGAACGTGACCCCCAGCAGCACCGCGTTCCAGCGCACCGTGCGGCCGTGGCGCGCGGCGAGCGCCTCGATCCACTCCGACGCGATGTACGAGTACGGCGACGAGAAGTCGAAGAAGAAGTCGATCGGCGTGCGGGCCATGCTCGGGCTCCGGGTGACTCAGGTTCCGAGCTGCGCGGCGAGATCGGCGAAGTCGCGCGCCTGCCAGTCGAAGCGGCCGGGCGCGACCGCTTCGCCGCGATGCGCCGGGCCGTATTCCATCGGCCGCTCGACGTAGGCCGTCATCAGGCCGGCCGCGCGTGCGGCATCGAGGTCGCTTGGATGCGCGGCGACCAGCACCAGTTCGCCGTCGGCGATGCCGAGCAGGCGTGCCGCCATGCGGTAGACGGCCAGGTCGGGCTTGTACTTGCCGATCAGCTCGGCCGACAGCACCGCGTCCCACGGCAGGCCGCCGTGACGCGCGAGGTCGACGAGGAGCGCGACGTTGCCGTTGGAGAGCGTCGCGATCGGCCAGTGCCGCTTGAGACGATGCAGGCCCGCGACCGAATCCGGCCAGGGATCGAGGCGATGCCATGCCGCCGTGAGGTGAGCGCGCTCGCGCTCGTCGAGGCCGTCGAGATCGAAGCGCGGCAGGAGCGTCTCGAGGATCTCGCGATGGAGCACGTCGATGGTCGCCCAGGGCGCCTCGCCGCTCGCGACCCGGTGCATCGCCGGCTGGTAGCCGGCCCGCCAGGCATCGGCGAACCCGCCGCCGTCGACCACGACGCCGCGCGCCTCGGCGACCCGCGCGACCTCGCGCGCGATCGAGGCGCGCCAGTCGACGACCGTGCCGAAGACGTCGAAGACGAGGGCGCGGACAGCGGAGGGCGGCGGCGAGGTCATGACGGATTGTCCGGCAGCAGCGGCGCGTCTTCCGGTGCCTCCTCGGCCATGCCCGCTTCGGGGTAGAGCGTGCACAGGGCCGCCCATGCGGCGCCCCGCAGCACCGGGACGAGCCGCTCGACCAGCGCCGCCATGGCCGCGGCCTCGCTCGCCTCGTCGCGACCGAGGACGCGCTCGGCCCAGGCCGCGCCCAGGGCCTCGCGGTAAGGCGCGAGCGCGGCGACCACGACGTCTTTCCAGTGCGGTGGTGCCTCGCCCTGCGCCCAGTCGCCGCGACCGCGCCCGAAGTGGGCAACGGCGAGATAGCGCAGCAGTGCCGCCTCGGTCATGGCCTCGAGCGCTTCCGGCTTCCAGGCGACGAGCGAGCGGTCGGTGCCGCGCACGAGGTTGACGCAGCGTGCCAGGCCGGCGCTGCCGAGCGCGCCGAGCAGGCCGCCGGTGAGCATGCCGCCGCCGAGCGTGAGGCCGCCGCTCAGCACGTCGGCCTTCAGGCCGACAAGCGCGCCGGTGACCGCGCCCCCCCACATCGCCGCCTGGGTTTCGTCGAGGCGCAGCCGCATCTCGTACTGGCTCGCCAGACGCGCCGGAATGTCGCGCTCCGCCGTGCCGCCCAGGCCGTGCAGGCGGATCAGCGCGAGCGTGCTCGCACGCGCCTCGGCGTCGAGGCCGTCGACGAGGGCACGCTGCGCCCGCGCAGCCGGCGTGTCGTCGGACTGACCGATGCCGAGCGCGGCGCCGACGTGGCGCAGGCGCGTGCGCAGGTCGCCGCGCTCGGGCAGCGGCTCGGTCGCGAGCGCCGAGCGCGCGAGGCTCTGCGCGAGCGAGCGCACCGCGGCCTCGAAGAGGCCGGTGCGGCGCGCGCGCCAGGCATCGCGCAGGCGCGCCATCAGCGGCCGCCGCTCGGGCGGCAACGCCTTGCGGACGGCGTCGAGCAAGGTCAGCTCCTGCACCCAGCAGCGCGCGAAGGCGTCGAGGGGCAGGACGGCGCGGACGATCGCGAAGCTGGCGAGGTGGCGACGCCAGCGCGTCTCGTCGTCGTGCGCGCCGGCGCTGGCGCGCGGCGCACCGAGCTGGTTGAGCAGCACGATCACCGGCTTGCCGACCCACGCGAGCAGCTCCATCTCCGGCGCGACGTAGGCCGCGGCCTCGGGTGACTGCGAGGCGTCGACCAGGTAGAGCATCGCGTCGGCCTCGTCGCGGACGTTGCGCAGCGCCTGCTGGGTCGCCCAGAACGGGCGATCGCGCCAGCGGTCCCAGGTCTCGCCGAGGAAGCGCACCAGCGGGCGCTCGGCGTCGCGCAGTCGCTTCGCGAGCCGCACGCTGTCGCCGAAGCCGGGCGTGTCCCACAGCACGAGACGCTCGCCCGCCGCCGTCTCGAGCAGGGTGTGCGCGTCGGCGAACTCGGTGACGTGGGGCGCGTCGCGCACCTCGCCGATGTCGCGGCCGAGCAGCGTGCGCGCCAGCGTCGTCTTGCCCGCGTTGGTGTGCGAGACGAGACTGAGCGAGACGCTCGCGCGGGCGACTTCGCTCATCGCGCGGGCCCGGCAGCCGGCAGCGCGAAGGCGGCCTCGAGCTCGGCCGACGCGGCCGCTTCGACGGCGTCGACGGCATCGAGGTCGACGACCACCGCCCTCGCCCCGTTCGACTCGCTCCATGCACGCCAGGCCTCGCGCCGCTCGGCCACGCGGTCGTCGACCATGCCGAAGCGACGCGCGAACGCCGCGGCGTCGACGACCGTCGCCATCGCGGCCGCGGCCGGCGACACAGCGCGCAGGGCCTGCACGAAGCGGCCCTGGTTCTCCGTCTCGGGCGTCGCGCCGAGGTCGAACAGGGCGACGACGTGGGTGCAGTCGGGTTCGACGTGCGGCGCGACCTCGTCCTCGGCGCCGAAGGCAACCGACGGCGCGACGGCCAGCTCGAGGCGGGGGCCGAGCGCGGCCGCGAGAAGCGCGCGCAGGCCGAGCGTCGCCTGCGGCGACGGCGTCGTCGCGTACGGATGCACCGACACCCGCGCCGGGCCGCCCTTCCTCAGGCGCAGCAGGCGCTGGAAATACGGCGCATCGAGCGGCAGCCGGAAGCGGCGCGCCCGGGCCGCCGCGAGCGCGGCGCAGCCGAGGGCGAGCAGCGCGCGTGGCACGACGACTGCCCCGAGCAGCGTCAGGGCGATCAGGTGAAGCCACGGCGCCGCCGGCGCGCCCGCGACGACGCCGCCATGCACGGCGCGCAGCGCGGCGAAGGCAGCCTCGTCGGGCAAGGCAATGCCCGCGAGACGCGCGGCGGGGCCGAACACCGTCGTGACGATGCCGTGCGCCGCGCCGACGTCGAGCAGGGTGCTTTCCCAGACCGCGCGGTAGTCGAGCACGAGGCCGCGCGCGTAGAGGCCGGCGATCAGGCCGGCCGCGAAGGCGGCCGCGCCGGCGTGCAGCGCGGTCTCCGCGCGCAGCACGGCGAGGGCCCGACTGCGCCGGAGCCAGAGCGCCGCGAACGCCCGCATCGCCGCGGCGCTGCCGCCGCCCGACAGGCTCGGCAGGCGACGGCGAGCGCGAAGCAGGGTCTCCATCACGCGCACGAACGGCCCCGGCTCGTGCGGCGTTCGGCGCAGGAGGCGAAGCAGCGGCGCGCCGAGCAGCAGCAGGTAGACGACCGCGTTCCAGAGGAGCACGCCCCAGAACGGCGGCGCGAGCAGGTCGATGCGCTGGTTGTTGCCGATGGCGTTGGTGGCGATGCCGAGCACGAAGGCGATCGCCAGGACGCCGGCGATCCAGCCCCCACCGCCGGTGTGCGGTGACACCAGCCGCTGCAGCGCGGGCTCGCGCGGGCCGAGCCGCTGCAGCGCGTGGCCGGCGCGCTGGGCGACGAAGTCGTCCGCCGACGACTCGGGCGCGACCGCTTCGAGGGCGACCCGGTCGGCCCAGGCGCGGTCGCCGTCGCTCCAGCTCGGCGCGAGCGGCCGAGCCGTCTCGAACGCCTCGAGCCAGGTGACGTCGCGGGCCAGGCGCTCGTTCATCGCAGCGCCGACGACCCGGGACTAGGCGAGCGCGCGCGCAATGAGGATCTTCTGCACGTCGGACGTCCCTTCGTAGATCTGGCACACGCGCACGTCGCGATAGATGCGCTCGACCGGAAAATCGTTGACGTAGCCGTAGCCGCCGAAGGTCTGGATCGCGTCGCTGCAGACGCGCTCGGCCATCTCGCTGGCCATCAGCTTGCCCATCGCCGCTTCCTTGAGGCACGGCAGGCCGGCGTCCTTCAGGCTGGCCGCGTGATGGACGAGCTGGCGCGCCGCCTCGATCCGCGTCGCCATCTCGGCGAGGCGGAACTGCACCGCCTGGTGCTCGAAGATCGGCTTGCCGAACGCGACCCGATCCTTGGCGTAGGCGAGCGCGGCGTCGAAGGCGGCCCGCGCCATCCCGATCGCCTGCGCGCCGATGCCGATGCGCCCGCCTTCCAGGCCCGAGAGCGCGATCTTCAGGCCCTGCCCTTCCTCGCCGAGCCGGTGATCGGCGGGCACCCGGCACCCTTCGAGGACGATCTGTGCCGTGTCGCTCGCGTGCTGGCCGAGCTTGTTCTCCAGGCTCGCGACGCGATAGCCCGGTGTCGCGGTCGGCACGACGAAGGCGCTGATGCCGCGCTTGCCGGCGGCCTTGTCGGTGACCGCCATGACGATCGCGACATCGCCGTTCTTCCCGCTCGTGATGAACTGCTTCGTGCCGTCGATGACATAGTGGTCGCCGTCGAGGCGCGCCGTGGTCTTCAGGCCGTCGGCCTGCGAGCCGACGTGCGGCTCGGTGAGGCAGAACGCGCCCAGCATCTCGCCGCGCGCGAGCGGCTTGAGCCAGCGCTCCTTCTGCGCATCGCTGGCCCAGGCCATCAGGATCGAGCACACCGGGCAGTTGTTGACGCTGACGATCGTGGAGGTCGCGCCGTCGCCGGCAGCGATCTCCTCGAGGATCACGGCGAGCGCGAGATGGTCGAGGCCGGCGCCGTCCCATTCGGCGGGCACGGCGACGCCGTAGCAGCCGAGTGCGGCCAGGCCCTGCAGCGCGGCGCGCGGAAAGGTCGCATCGCGGTCCCACGCCGCGGCGTGCGGCGCGATCTCGGCGGCGACGAAGTCGCGCACGGCATCGCGGACGGCGACGTGATCTTCGGACAGCAGCATCGAGAGCCTCTCGGTTCGCCGCGAGCATAGCCGCCGCGGCGGCTGGGGGAGCGTCAGCCGAAGTGGCAGGACACCGTGCCGAACTCGCCGTAGTCGGCGACCACGGTGTCGCCCTTCTTCACGTCGAGCGGGCGGATGAACGAGCCGGCGAGCACGACCTCGCCGGCGGCGAGCGAGGCGCCGTGGCGATGCAGGCGGTTGACGAGCCAGGCGATGCCGTAGCCCGGATGATTGAGCACGCCGGCGGCCAGGCCGGTCTCCTCGACCTCGCCGTTCTTGGCGACGATGGCACCGATGCGGCGCATGTCGACATCGATCAGGTTCGGCCGGAACGGCCGCCCGCCGAGGACGAGCGCGGCGTTGGCCGCGTTGTCGGAGATCGTGTCGATGACCGTGCGCGCACGCTGGGTCTCGGCATCGACGCGCTGGATCCGGGCGTCGAGGATCTCGAGGGCGGGCGTGACGTAGCCGGTGGCGTCGAGGACGTCGAAGAGCGTGCAGTCGGGGCCGGCGAGCGGCTTGTCGAGCACGAA
>JBDTJD010000277.1:0-8908 GCA_039935975.1 Caldimonas sp. | reverse complement strand
ATGGCGATGAACGACTCGTACGGCCGCGACGTGTAGTCGACCAGCTGTCGGCCCTGGGCGGCGAGGTCGAGCAGGCCGACGGTCGAGGCCACCGCCGAGTTCTTGAAGATGTTGAGGAATTCGGAGGTGAGTGGCGGCACGATGATGCGCATCGCCATCGGCAGCAGTACGTGGCGATAGGTCTGCACGCCGGTGAGGCCCAGTGCCTGCGACGCGAGGCCCTGGCCGCGCGGCAACGACAGGATGCCGCCGCGCACCTGCTCGCAGACGCGCGCCGCGGTGTAGGTGCCGAGGCAAAGCATCGCTGCCAGGTACTGCTGCGCGACAGGATCGATCTTCTTGATCGCGTCGCCGAAGGGCAGCAGCTCGGGGCCGACGAAATACCAGATGAAGAGCTGCACGATCAGCGGCACGTTGCGAAACAGCTCGACGTAGGCGGCGGCGAAGGTGGCCAGCGCCTTGTTCGGCATCGTCCGCATGACGCCGAGCACGGCCCCCAGCGCGAGCGCGATCACCCAGGCCGAGAGGCCCAGGGTGAGCGTGATCTTCAGACCGGCAAAGACCCAGTCGAGGTAGCGCTCGTGGCCCGGAGCGGGTTCGAGAAAGACACGCCAGTGCCAGTCGTAGCCCATGCCGCGAACGTCTCGTTACGCTGCGGCTTGGCTGCTCAGAGCGTCTTGTCGTTCGGCTTGGAGAACAACTCGCGAATCTCGTCGGGCAACGGCAGCTTGAGGTTGATGCCGTTCGGCGGGATCGGCGAGTCGAACCACTTCTGCCACATCCTGGCCGCTTCGCCCGAGGTCTCGATGCCGGCGATCGTGCGGTCGACCAGCGCCTTGAACGCCGGGTCGTCGCGGCGCAGCATGCAGGCGATCGCCTCATGCGTCTGCGGCGCCCCGGTGATGGTGAAGTCGGTCGAATCCTTCGCCCGCGCCATGGTCGCGGCGAGCACGTCGGAGTCCATGAAGAAGGCCGCGGCGCGGCCGCTTTGCAGCAGGATGAACGCCTGCGCGTGATCCTTGGCGCTCACGATCGTGATCGGCGCGTGCGTCTTGTCGATGTACTCGCGCAGGAACCGCTCGGAGGTCGTGCCCGCGGTCACCACCACCGTCTTGTTCGACAGGTCGCTCCATTCCTTCACGCCGGAGTCCTTGCGCGTCAGGAGGCGCGCCTGCGTGATCGACAGGCTGTTAGAGAACTCCACCTGCTTGCGCCGGTCGGCGGTGTTGCTCGTGCCACCGCATTCGAGGTCGATGGTGCCGTTTTGCATCAGCGTGATGCGGTTTTGCGCGTTGATCGGCAGGAGCCGCACGGTGAGGTTCGGATTGCCGATGGCCTTTTTCACCTGCTCGACGATCTTCAGCGCGAACTCCTGGGAATAGCCGACCACGTCGTTGCCCTGCGCCACGTACGAATACGGCATCGAGCTGTCGCGGTGGCCGAGCACCATCACGCCGTCGTCCTTGATCTTCTTCAGGGTGCCTGTCAGTGCCTGGGCGCCGGCGCCCGCGGCGAAGAGAAGGGCGGCGGTGGCGACAACGAGCCTGAGGGTGTGCTTCATCGAAATGTCCTCTGAAATGGAAAACGCGGATGTCAGGTGAGCTCGGCGCAGGCTCGGGCGATGCGGTCGCAGCCCTCGGCGAGCTCAGCCGCCGAGGTGGCGAACGATATGCGGAATGCCGGTGACAGGCCGAAGGCCGCGCCCTGCACGGTGCCGACACCCTGCGCATCGAGAAAATGCAGCACCAGCGCGGTGTCGTCGACGATCTCGCCGCCGGTCGGCGTGCGCCTGCCGATCAGGCCGGCGCAGCTCGGAAAGACGTAGAACGCGCCCTGCGGTGTCGGGCAACTCAGACCTTCGATGGCGTTCAGGCGGCCGACGACGAGATCGCGCCGCTTCGCGTATTCGCTGCGCCAGCCGTCGAGGAAATCCATCGGCCCGTTGAGCGCTGCGAGCGCGGCCGCCTGGCTCACGGCCGAAGGGTTGCTCGTGCTCTGCGACTGCAGCTTGGCCATCGCCTGGATCAGCGCTTTCGGCCCGGCGGCATAGCCGATGCGCCAGCCGGTCATCGCGAACGCCTTGGACACGCCGTTGACGGTGAGCGTGCGCGCCGCCAGCTCGGGCACGGCCTGTGCCATCGTCGTGAAGCGAAAGTCGTCGTAGTAGAGGTGCTCGTAGACGTCGTCGGTGAGCACCCAGACCTGCGGGTGGCGGAGCAGCACGGCGCCGATCGCCTGCAACTCGGCCCGGGTGTAGGCCGCACCGCTCGGGTTGCAGGGCGAGTTGATCACCAGCCACTTCGTGCGCTGCGTGATGGCAGCGTCGAGATCGGCCGGCTGCAGCTTGTAGCCATGTTCGGGCAGGCAGGGCACCGGCACCGGCGTGCCGCCGTTGAGCAGCACCATGTCGGGGTACGAGACCCAGTAGGGCGACGGGATCACGACTTCGTCGCCGCGCTGCACGGTGGCGGTGAGCGCGTTGTAGATCACCTGCTTGCCGCCGTTGCCCACGCTTACCTGGTCTGGCGCGTACTCGAGGCCGTTCTCGCGCTTGAACTTGGCGACGATGGCACGCTTGAGCTCGGGCGTCCCGTCGACCACGGTGTACCGCGTCTGCCCCGCCTTCATCGCCGCGTAGGCCGCCTCGACGATGTGCGGCGGCGTGTCGAAGTCGGGCTCGCCCGACGTGAGGCCGACGATGTTGCGGCCCTCGGCGCGCAGGGCCTTGACCCGGGCCGTCGCCATCGAGCTCGGCGACGGCTTGATGCGCTGCATGCGCGATGCGATGAAGTCCATGGGATCCGAGGTGCGAAGTGGTTGTACGACTGCTCTGGGAACGACGGCGACCCGGCGGTCAGGCGATGACGCCCTGCGCCTTGAGGTAGGCGTCGATCCAGCCTCGCGCATCCCTGCCAGCGGCGATCGCCTCCTTGCGCTGGTCTTCGCGCTCGGCCTGCTTGCGTGCGCCGTGCAGCACCAGCTCGAGCTGGTCGACGGGGATGGCGATGACGCCGTCTTCGTCGCCGACGATCAGGTCTCCCGGCCGTACCGGCATGCTGCCCACGGTGACCGCGACGTTGATCTCGCCCGGGCCGACCTTCGACGGCCCGCGCAACGTCGAGCCACGCGCGTAGCAGGGAAAGTCGTGTTCGCGAAAGGCCGCGAGGTCGCGGATCGCCCCGTCGATGACGAAGCCGGCGACGCCGCGCGCCTGGGCGTGCAGCAGCATCAGCTCGCCGGCCACCGCCTGCGTCACGTCGGCGCTGCCCTCGACGACGATCACGTCGCCGGGCTCGGCCATGTCGAGCGCCTTGTGGATCATCAGGTTGTCGCCCGCGCGCGTCTTCACGGTGATGGCGCGACCGACGAGCTTTTTCTCGCGGTGGTAGCGCGTCAGGCCGATCGTGCCTGTGAGCCGGCTCATCGCGTCGCCGATGTGCGGCGTCACCAACTCGGCGTAGGCAACCAGCATCGCCGCCGGCAACGGCGCGGGCATGGGCAGGATGCGAAAGCCCGCAGGGGGAACGTGATTCATCGACAACTCCTCGTTCAGGCGAATCCGCCGTGGGCACGCAGATAGGGCACCAGGCCACCCGCTTCGAGCATGGCCTGCATGAAGGGTGGCAGGACGTCGCACCGAACGAGCCCGCCGCGCATAGTGCGCAGTTCGACGGCGCCGGCCGGTCCGTCAGCGGCGGCGAGCAGCTCGATGCGATCGCCCTCGGCGATTCCGTCGGTCTCGGCAGCGATCGCGAGCAGCCCGTTGTTGAGCGCATTGCGCAGGTAGGTGCGCGAAAAGCTCTTCGCCACCACCGCACGAATGCCGGCGCCGAGCACCGCCGTCACCGCCACCTCCATCGCCGAGCCGCAGCCGAAGTTGCTGCCGGCGACGAGGATGTCGTCGCGGCGCACGCTCGCGGCGAAGCCCGGGTCGACGTCCTCGAACAGGAAGCTGCGCAAGTCGCGCGGGTCGATCGTCTCGCGCTTGCGGCGCGACGAGATGATGTTGTCGGTGTTGACGTCGTCGCCCCAGCGGCGGGCGCGGCCGGCGAGCGGAAGCATCGCGCTCATGCGACGGCGCGCGACGTCGCCGCTGGCGCACCGCCAAGCGTGCCACTCACCGCTGCTCGCGCGCACTCGGCCGGAGAAGCGAGATAGATCTGCGCCTCGGGGTTGCCCATGCGGCCCTTGAAATTGCGGTTCGCGGTCGATACGACCCGCACGTCGCCCACCGGGGTGCCGCCGCAGGTCCCGCAGCAAGCGCCGCAGCCCGGCGCGTGAATCTCGGCGCCGAGCGCTTCGAATTCGCGCAGCATGCCGCTCGACTCGAGTGCGGCGCGGACCGTTTCAGACGCCGGCGTGACGACGAGCCGCACGCCGGCTGCCACGCCGCCGCCGCTGCGCAGCACGGCCAGCGCCTCGCGATAGTCCTTCACCCGCCCGCCGGTGCACGTGCCGAGGTAGACCATGCCGATCGGAGTCACCGGCGTCGCGGCGATCCGCGTCACGCGATCGACGCGATGCGGCATGGCGACCATCGGCTCCACCGCATCGAGATCGATCTCGATGGTCTGCTCGTAGGTCGCGCCGTCATCGGCGAGCACGCCCTCGAGCGCCGATGCACGCTCTGCGCCGATGCTCGCTTCGAGATAGGTCCGCGTGCGACCGTCGAATGGAAAGAGGCCCACCTTCGCGCCGGCCTCGACCGCCATGTTGGCGAGCACGATGCGGTCGTCCATGTCCAGCCCCTCGATGCCCGTGCCGCCGAATTCGAGGGCGCGATAGTTGGCGCCGTCCGCGCGCAGCAGGCCGACGAGCTCGAGCGCCACGTCCTTCGCGGCAACGCCGGCGCGCAGCCGTCCCGAGAGTCGAACGGCGATCGTCGCGGGAACCTTCAACCACATCTGTCCGCAGAACATGAGACCGGCGAGGTCCGACGAGCCGATGCCCGTCGCGAAGGCATTCATCGCGCCGTAGGTCGTCGAATGCGAATCAGCACCCACGACGAGCTGGCCCGGCAAAGCCCGTCCGGTTTCCAGCACACGCTGGTGGCCGATCCCTTCGTTCATCTCGAACACGGCGATGCCGTGCGCGCGGGCGTAGCGGCGCGCCCGTTCCTGCAGCGCCAGCGCCTTCGACCCGGAGCTGGCGTCGTAGTGATCGAAGGCGAAGACGAGGCGGCTCGCGTCGTGCGGCGCGCCTGCCGAGCCGCCGTGCAGCTCGGCAAGGTAGTCGAGCGCCATCGGGATCGAGCCGTCGGTGCCGAGGGCGAGGTCGGGTCGGCAGACGATGAGCTCGCCGGCGCGCACGGCGCGGCCGGCGGCGCTCGAGAGAAGCTTCTCGGCCAGGGTTTGCGGAGTCACCGGAGCAGTATCCGGTGCGTGCTTCGTTACGAAAAGCGATTTAATTTCAGCGCTGGAAATGAACTTTCCTCATGTCCGGGGAGCAGCCTTTCGCCGCGGCATCTTCGGCTTGGCGAAATTGCAGAGCCGGCCCGCCAGCAGCGCCACATCGGCCACCGTCGGCGGCGCGTCTTCGCGATGGACGGCGTGGTAGCGCGTATCGGGCGGGCGCGGGCCGCGCACCGTCAGCACGCGCAGCAGGCCGTGCTCGACGAGGTCGGCGAAGTACTCGGTCGGCAGGTAGCTGATGCCGAAGCCCGCCATCGTCAGCGCCGAGAGCGCGACCAGGCTGTTGCCAGCGTAGACACGACGGATGGCCAGGCCCTGCTCGCGAAACCACTGGTCGTAGGCGACGTCGACGCCGGATCGCCCGGCTTGCATCAGGATCGGATGCGCGGCAATGTCGGCAAGCGTGAATCCGCGCTGCGTCGGCAACAGCCCCGGCGCGCACATCCAGGCCAGGCGCAACTCGCGCAGCGGCCGGGCGACGAAATCGTCGCGCGCGAAGACCGGTGGCACGACGACGAGATCGAGCTCGCCGCGGCCGAGCTTGTCGCACAGGTTGGGGCTGAGGTCGATCTCGGGCTCCAGCGACATCGCCGGCCAGGCCGTGCGCACGGCCTCGACGAGTTGCGGCAGCCAGGTCAACGCCGTGAGCTCGGTGACCCCGAGACGGAACCGGCGCATCGCCGGCGGCGCACGACCAGCCGCGCCGAGCAGGCCATCGCGCAGCTCCAGCATCCGGCCGGCGCCTTCGAGCATCTGCTCGCCGCGGGCGGTCAGGCGCGGCGTGCGATGGCTGCGATCGAAGAGCGGCTCACCGACGGCGTGCTCG
This sequence comes from Caldimonas sp., assembly GCA_039935975.1. Classification (GTDB taxonomy): domain Bacteria; phylum Pseudomonadota; class Gammaproteobacteria; order Burkholderiales; family Burkholderiaceae_C; genus Schlegelella_A. The sequence goes on along the minus strand of JBDTJD010000277.1, from coordinate 2,671 downwards.
AGCTCGCTGATCCGCTTGGAGATGGCCGACTGGCTCGTGTGCAGCCGGTTCGCGGCGCGGGCGAACGATTGCAGCGTGGCGCACCAATAGAGAGCTTCGAGCTGCTTGAGAGTGATCATCGGCATCGCGCCCAGCGGAACCGACGCCGGTGATCGTGTGCCCCGGCCCGCTTCCGAGACGCGCCAACGCGCGCGCCGGATCGCGCGAGCCTTCGGTCTGCCAGGCCTGGAGGGCCGAGTGCGGTCAGTCGACCTGCGAGCGGCGGGCCAGAGCGACGAGACCGATGATCAGCGCCGTGGCCGCCACCGCGCCGAGCGCGGCACGCGCCGGGTCTTCCTTGGCGTAGCTGGCGACCGCGTCGATCTGTGGCCGGACCCGGTCGACCATCGGCTGCGCCTGGTCGCGCACCGACTTCCAGGCGTCGCCGAGCGAGTCGGAGACGCTGCCGGCGGCCGCGGCTGCGCGCTTCTTCGCGTCGTCGAGCGAACTGGAGGCGCGCTGCTGCGACGCGTCGAGGGAATCGACCGCGCGCTTGCGGTTGGCGTCCAGCGCGTCGGAAGCGCGCGATCGGACGGCGTCGAGGGCGCTGGAGGCACGCTGCTGGGCGCCATCGAAGGCGTCTGCGGCACGCTGCTGGGCCGCGTCGAGCGCGTCGGAAGCCATGGTCTGCGCACGTCCGGCGAGGTCGAGCGCCGCCTCGCGAATCGACGCCATCGTCGACGAGGCCAGCGCGGCGGAGCGGCCCCGGCTCGGCAGCGGGGTGCGACTGCTGCTCGACCGCATCATCAGCGCCACCAGGCCCATCAGCGCGGCACCGGTGGCGGCCGAGATGAGCAACGCCCGGGTCGGCTCCTCGCGGGCGTAGGTGGAGACCGCTGCGATGCGCGGCTGAAGGCTGCTGACGACGGCGTCGGCCTGCTCTCGAAGGCGCTGGATCGCGGTCGAGCTGTCGTCGGCGATGGTGTCGCCGGAGGCGGCCATCGGGTTGGATTCGGAACTCATCGTGGCCATGGTGTTCTCGTTGCGGTTCTGGGGACGGCTGAAGAGCGGATCTCCCGCCCGGAATCTACACGTTAGGGGAACCTGCTCCCCGCATTCGTGGGACAAGCCGGTGCGCGGCGGTAAGACAGCGCCGACGAGAGCGACTCCTGAGCGTGATCGACTCGGCCGGAGCCCCGGGCTTGCTTGCCGTGTTGACTTGAACTCGCCAGCCTCGTCCTCAGGTACGAGTCGTGGCCCCGCTCAGGCGAGGCGGAAAGCGCATCCCATGTCCACCTCTTCGACTTCGTCCACTCCATCGCTGCAGTCCCGCCTCGAGACCCTGATCGCCCTGGCGCGGTTGCTCGAGCGCGTCGAGGCCAGCCCGGTCGGCGTCGGCGCCGACCAGTACCTGGCTCTCGTGCGCCAGATCCAGGCCGCGCTGCAGGTCGAGCTGCCCGAATCGGCGCGCGACGCCATCCTGGGCGCTCACCCGGCCACGGCCACGATCTACGAGAACCTGCACTACGAGACCTCGGGTCTCGCCCGCTCTTCGCTCGACCGCTCGGTCTCGACCGAGATGCTGGCGACCGGCCTGATCCACAAGGCCGCGCGCCGCGGCGACCCGCCGAGCGCCTGAATCTCGCGCGTCCTGACGGCACGTCCGCCAGGCGCCCCGCGCACGGCGTTCAGAGCTTGGGGATGCGCAGCGTCTTGCTGACCATGAGAGTTCCCGAGACGGCGAACATCAGCACGAGCGGGTGCAGCTGTGAGCCGGCGACGCTCCACGCGCCACCGTACAGGTCGGCGCCGATGCGCCCTTGCCAGACCGCCCAGGCGAGGACGGCGACGAGGACGACGCTGGTCGGGATCGGCGTTCCCTCGAAGTACTTCACCTTGTCGCTGCCCGCCGAGAGCGACTCGGCGGTGACGTTGTAGCGCGCCAGCCGAGAGACGCCGCAGCAGACGAAGTAGACGAGGACGACGCCGTCCCAGAAGCCGGTCATGCCGCAGGCGAAGGCGAGCGCCGCGGGGGCGACGCCGAAGGAGATCACGTCGGCGAGCGAGTCGAGCTCGCGACCGAGCGCAGAGGCCGTGCCCTGCCAGCGCGCGACTCGCCCGTCGAGGACGTCGAAGACGAAGGCGGCCGGAAGCAGCGCCGCGGCGACGAGCAGGTCGCCCAGGTCGCGGTCGAGGCCGTAGCGCATCGCCATCAGCACGGCGGCCACGCCGCAGGCCGCGTTGCCGAGCGTGAACACGTCGGCGAGCTGGAAGCCGCGGAGCATCGAGAAGTGGGTGCGCAGATCAGGGCGGGAAGACATCCGCGAAGTGTCGACCAGACGCGAGCGCCTGTCTGCCAGTCATTTCCCACAACGAGACGCGTTCCCCGAGGCTCGCGGCAAACCGCAGAAGCGGGTCCACTCCGGGTTCGACGCGTTTCCTTTCGCGGCGCAGGAGACATCTCATGAAGAACGACCCCGGCAAGGCGACCACGACCACCGGATCGCCACAGCGCGAGGCGCTCGCGAGTTCGGAAAAGAAGGCGAGCGAGCAGCAACCCGGCAGCTACAAGGACAAGGCGACGGCCGAGAAGGTCGTCTCCATTCCTCCGTCGGGTCCGGGCAAGAAGCCGATCCGCGGGCTCGACTCGAAGTAGCCGTCGCCGGCCGCGTCGCGAGCGCCGCGCTCGCGC
>JBDTJD010000276.1:0-2536 GCA_039935975.1 Caldimonas sp. | reverse complement strand
CGAGGCGTTGCACGATCTCGTCGATCTCCTCGGGCGTGCTGATGAAGGGCGGGGCGAGCAAGACGTGGTCGCCGAGCCGGCCGTCGATCGTGCCGCCGCTCGGGTAGACCATCAGGCCGCGCGCCATGGCCTCGGCCTTGATGCGGGCGTGCAGCTTCAGCGACGGCTCGAACGGCCGCTTGCTCGCGCGATCGGCGACGAGCTCGATCGCCATGAAGAGGCCGCGGCCGCGGATGTCGCCCACCGATTCGTGCGCGTCGAAGCGCTCGTGCAGCCGCCGGGCGAGCCGCGCGCCCAGCGTGCCGACCGCATCGAGCAGCCGGTCGCGCACGATCACGCGCTGCACCGCCAGCGCCGCAGCGCAGGCCACCGGATGGCCCAGGTAGGTGTGGCCGTGCTGGAACAGGCCGCTGCCGCGTTCGAGCGCCTCGACGATCTTCTCCTGCACGACGACGGCGCCGATCGGCTGGTAGCCGCCGCCGAGCCCCTTGGCAATCGCAATCAGGTCGGGCGCGATGCCCTCCTGCACACTGGCGTAGAGGGTGCCGGTGCGGCCCATCCCGCACATCACCTCGTCGGCGATGAGCAGCACGCCATGACGCTCGCACACTTCCTTGACGCGACGGAAGTAGCCGGGCACCGGCGGGATCGCGCCCGAGGTGGCGCCACCGACGATCTCGGCGACGAAGGCGATCACGGTCTCGGGCCCGAGCCGCTGCAGCGTCGTCTCAAGCTCCTGCGCGAGGCGCTCGCCGTAGGCCTCCGGGGTTTCGTCGTCGCGCCGGTCGCGGTATTCGTAGCAGGGCGAGACGTGCGTCACGTCGATCAGCAACGGCGAGAACTGGCGGCGTCGCCATTCGTTGCCACCGACCGCGAGCGCGCCGAGCGTGTTGCCGTGATAGCTCTGCCGCCGCGCGACGAACTGCCGGCGTTGGGGCTGGCCGATCTCGACGAAATACTGGCGTGCCAGCTTCAGCGCCGCCTCCATGGCCTCCGAGCCGCCCGAGACGAAATACAGATGCGAGCTGCCCGCCGGCGCAGCGGCGAGAAGATGGTCAGCGAGCGCTTCTGCCGGCTCGCTCGTGAAGAAGCTCGTGTGGGCGTAGCAGAGCTTGTCGATCTGGGCATGCATCGCGGCGACGACGTCGGGGTGGCCGTGACCGAGGCAGGAAACGGCCGCGCCGCCTGAGGCGTCGAGGTACTCGCGGCCTTCGGAGTCGACGATCGTGATGCCGTGGCCGGATACGGCGACGGGCGGCGTGCGGGCGAGCTGGCGGTGCAGGATGTGCGTCATGGCACGCGCAGTGTCGGGGCGCGCAAAAGCGCTGGCAATCGAATATTTCCCCAGTCGGGCCGGGATCGACCCCGGGCCGCTCCCGCCGGCGCTACTGCTCGATGACGTCGGCGCCCGCAGGGGGCGTGAAGCGAAACGCTTCGGCAGGGATCGGCACGTTGGCCGAGAAACCGTCGAAGCGCAGGAGCGACTTCTGGCCGAAGCTGTCGTGGATCTCGAGCGCCGCGAGGTCCTTGCCCTTGAAGCCCACGCTCACCGACTGGAATGCGCCGTCCTTCGCCTTGGGCCGGGCTTCGGCCCACTCGAGGCCGTCTTTCGGCGCCAGGTTGGAGAGATCGAAATCCTTGTCGAGCGAGCCGCCGGCGAGGAGCGCGGCGGGCGTCGCACCGAGCGCCGCGCCGAGCTTGCGCGAGCTCACCTGGTTCAGGTCGGCGTCGTAGATCCAGACCTTCTCGCCGTCACCGACGATGGTCTGCTCGAAGGGCTTGGCGTAGACGAAGCGAAAGCGGTTCGGTCGCGAGAACTCGAAACTGCCGGTCGAGGTCTTCTTCTTCACGCCGTCGGGCGAAGTGACGGTCTGCGAGAACTGTGCGCGTCCGCTCTTCACGTCGCGGACGAAGCCGCGCAGCGTCTCGACCGGATCGGCGTGGGCAAGCACCGAGGCAAGCAACGCCGACGCGCACAGCGCGGCACGGTCGACGCGCCTCATTCCGCGCGCGCCGGCACGAGGATGTCGCGGTTGCCGTTGGTGGCCATGCCGGATACGAGCCCCGATTTCTCCATTTGTTCCAGCAATCGTGCGGCCCGGTTGTAGCCAATGCGCAGGTGGCGCTGGACGAGCGAGATCGAGGCGCGCCGGTGCTGCAGCACGATGCCGACCGCCTGGTCATACATCGGATCGTTCTCGCCGCTCGCGCCGCCAGCCTCGCCGATCGCGTCGCCGCCCTCGCCTTCGAGCACGCCGCCCTCGAGAATGCCCTCGATGTAGTTCGGCTCGCCCTGGCTCTTGAGGTACGCGACGACGCGGTGCACTTCCTCGTCGCTAACGAAGGCGCCGTGGACGCGGATCGGCGTGCCGCTGCCCGACGGCAGGTAGAGCATGTCGCCCATGCCGAGCAGCGCCTCGGCGCCCATCTGGTCGAGGATGGTGCGCGAGTCGATCTTGCTCGAGACCTGGAACGAGAGGCGGGTCGGGATGTTGGCCTTGATCAGGCCGGTGATCACGTCGACGCTCGGCCGCTG
>JBDTJD010000275.1:0-13607 GCA_039935975.1 Caldimonas sp. | reverse complement strand
GATGCGAGCGGACGCGGCCGGCCGCTCGTCGACGAGGTCGGCGAGCTCGTCTGCACGCGGCCGCTGCCGTCGATGCCGCTCTGCTTCTGGGGCGACGAGAGCGGCGTGCGCTACCGCGACAGCTACTTCGACATGTACCCGGGCGTCTGGCGCCATGGCGACTGGATCCGCATCACGCCGCGCGGCGGCGCCGTCATCTACGGCCGCAGCGACGCGACGATCAACCGTCACGGCATCCGCATGGGCACGGCTGAGCTCTACCGCGCCGTCGAGGCGATGCCCGAGGTGATGGACAGCCTCGTCGTCGACCTCGAGTACCTCGGCCGCGAGAGCTACATGCCGCTCTTCGTCGTCCTGCGCGAGGGCCTCGTGCTCGACGAGGGGCTGACGCGCCGGTTGCGCGAGAGCATCAAGACCGCGCTCTCGGCGCGCCACGTCCCGAACGACATCTTCCAGGTGAGTTCGATTCCACGCACGCTCTCGGGCAAGAAGATGGAGCTGCCGGTGAAGAAGCTCCTCTCTGGCACGCCCGCCGACCAGGTCTTCAAGCTCGACGCGATGACCAACGCCGAGAGCGTCGCCTGGTTCACCGAGTTCGCCGCGGGGAGGAGCGATCGAACAGAAAAGCTTTAGGCCGGCAGCGTCGACCTACAGCTCGAGCTCGTTGAAGTAGCGTCCCCCGTGGAAGATGAGCGGATGGGCGCCTTCGCGGCGCGCGCAGCGCTCCACCTCGCCGACGAAGATGACATGGTCGCCCTCGTCGTAGCGGCTGCGGTTGAAGCACTCGAAGACGGCGGCGGCGCCGTCGAGCACCGGCACCCCTGCCGTGCCGATCTGGTACGCCACGCCGCCGAACCGATCCACGATCTTGCTCGCGAAGCGCTCGGCCAGGGCGCGCTGGTCGGCCGCCAGGATGTTGATTGCGTAGTGCGAGCCGCGCGCGAATCCCGGCATCGAGCCGGCCTGGCGCGACAGGCTCCAGAGCACGAGCGGCGGCTCGATCGACACGGAGTTGAACGAGTTGGCCGTGAGGCCGATCGGCTCGCCGTCGGCGCCGCGCGTGGTCACGATGGTGACGCCGGTCGCGAACATGGCGAGCGCGGCGCGGAAGTCTTCGGCGCCGAAGGAAGGGGGCGCCGCACGCGGGATTCGGGCCATCGGCCGATTGTCGACGCTCGCGACCCGGTCCCTAGAATCGGCGCATGACGCCTCCGCCCGCGCGCGGCGCGCCGACCTCGCGCCTGGCCCGGGTGGCCGCCTGGCACCGCCTCGCCGCGATCACCGTGCTCGGCTTCGCCTCCGGGTTGCCGCTCGCGCTCACGGGCCAGGCGATGCAGGCCTGGCTCACCCAGGACGGCATCGACATCGCGACGATCGGCTTCCTGAGCCTCGTCGGCCTGCCGTACACGTTCAAGTTCCTGTGGGCGCCGCTGATGGACCGCTTCGAGCCGCCCTGGCTCGGCCGGCGCCGCAGCTGGCTCGTGCTGACGCAGCTCGCGCTCGCGGCCGCGCTGTTCTGGATGGCGGCGACGCCGCCCGCGTCCTCGCTCGGCGCCTTCGCCCTCATCGCCGGGCTGGTTGCGTGGCTCTCGGCCTCGCAGGACGTCGTCGTCGACGCCTACCGCACCGACATCCTGCCGCCGGCCGAGCGCGGCTTCGGCTCGTCGCTCTTCGTCCTCGGCTATCGGCTCGCGATGATCCTCTCGGGCGGCATCGCCTTCATCTGGGTCGACGCGCGCCAGGGTGGCGGCTGGAGCTGGCCCGAGGTCTACCGGGCGATGGCCTTCTTCATGGTCGGCGCGGCGGTGTTCTCGGCGCTGTTCGCGCCGCGCCTGGTCACCGTCGCGCGGCCGACGACGGTCGCCCGCAACGACTTGCTCGGCTTCTTGGCGGTCGCCGCCGCGGTCGCCGTGGGTTTCCTGGCGACGCGCTACGCCTTCGCGCCGCTGGCGCGCGAATGGGTCGTGCCGCTCGTCGCATCGACCGGTGCCGCGGCGCCGCTGCCGGAGCGCTGGGCCGACCTGGTCGCGCTCTTCGCGGGCATCGCCTTCACCGTGCCGCTCGTGGCGTTCGCGGCGCGACGGGCGCGCTTCGAGACCTTCCTCGGCAGCCTCGCCAGCTATTTCGCCCAGCCCGGCGCCGGGCCGTTCCTCGCCTTCATCGTCCTCTACAAGCTCGGCGACGCGTTCGCCGGCGCGCTGCTCACGCCGTTCCTGCTGCAGGCGATGCACTACAGCACGGCCGAGGTCGGCGTCGTCAACAAGGTGATCGGCCTCTGGCTCACGATCGGCGGCGCGCTCGTCGGCGGCGCGCTGATGATCCGGCTCGGCCTGTGGCGCGCGCTGATGCTCTTCGGTGTCCTGCAGATGCTCGGCAACCTGGGCTTCTGGTGGCTTGCCGTGCACGGCCGCGACGCGCTGCCGGGCGTCGTCATTCCGGCGTTCGACTGGGGCTTCGTCAAGCTCGCGGCGGCGACGCCGGTCGACGGCGGCCTGCTGATGGCGATCGCGAGCGAGAACGTGACGAGCGGCATGGGCACGGCGGCGTTCGTCGCCTTCCTGATGAGCCTGTGCAACCGGCGCTTCAGCGCGACCCAGTTCGCGCTGCTCAGCGCCTTCGCGTCGGTCGGCCGCGTCTGGGTCGGGCCGCTCGCCGGCGTGCTCGCGCAGTCGATCGGCTGGCCCGCCTTCTTCCTCGCCTCGATCGTCGTCGCGCTGCCCGCGTTGGCCCTGCTCGCGATCCTGCGCCGGCCGATCGATATGCTCGAGACCGATGCCAAGACGAACGCGACCGCCGATGCCTGACCGTCCTTCGCTTCCTGCCGTCCACCGCTGCGCCTTCTGCGACGCGATGGCCGCGACGATGCGGCCCGGCCGACGCTCGTTCCTGCGCCTGGCCGGCGCCACGACCGCCGCGAGCATGGCCTGGCCGGCCTGGGCGCGCGAGGGCGTCGAGGTCGGGCCGCCGTCGGCGCTGACGCAGCTCGTGTCGGCCGAGCAGGTCGAGCGCGCCGCGACCGGGCAGTACGCGTCGATGCTGAGCCAGGCGTCGCAGCAGCGCGCGGTCGGCCCGGCCGATCATCCGCAGGTCAAGCGCCTGCGCTACATCGCGGCGCGCATCATTCCCTTCACCTACGAATGGAATCCGCGCGCCAGGACCTGGCGCTGGGAAGTGAACCTGATCGGCAGCAAGGAGGTCAACGCCTTCTGCATGCCGGGCGGCAAGATCGCCGTCTACTACGGCATCCTCGATCGGCTCCAGCTGAGCGACGACGAGGTCGCGATGGTGATGGGCCATGAGATGACGCACGCCTTGCGCGAGCATGCGCGCGAGCAGATGGGCAAGAACATGGCGACCCGCGGCGCCATCGAGATCGGCGCGGCGATCCTCGGTCTCGGTGGCGGCGGCCGGCTCCTGGCCGACATGGGCGGCCAGCTCCTCACACTTCGCTTCGGCCGTGCCGACGAGACCGAAGCCGACCTTGTCGGCCTGGAGCTCGCCGCGCGCTCGGGCTACGACCCGCGCGCCGGCGTCACGCTGTGGGAGAAGATGGCGGCGGCGAACCAGCGCGGGACGGTCGAGCTGCTGAGCACGCACCCGTCGGGGCCGACGCGGATCAGCGACATCCGCGCCAACCTGCCCAAGGTCGAGGGCCTCTACGCGCGGGCGGCCAAGCCCGACCAGCGCTTCGGCCCGCCGACGCCCAAGCGCTGATCAGGCCGGGCGCAGGGCGCCGGCGGCCGATTCGGGTCGGCCCATCTTGCGCAGCACGCCCATGACCGGCGGCAGCACGGCGACCTGACGCACCAGGGCGCGGATGCTCGCGGCGCCGGTCTTCTGCCGGATGCTGCCGATCTGGCTGCGCACCGTCGAGACCGCGACGCCGAGCTCTTCGGCCGTCTGCGACGGCGGTGAGCCGCTGCACAGGGCGACCAGGACGCGCGTCTCGGCGCCGGTCAGGCCGCAGCTGCGCGCGAAGCCGTGCACCGAGAGCGACTCGCAGACGGCGCGCTTCTCCAGCACGACCAGGACGGCGCGCGGGCCGGCATCGGCCGCGTCGAGCGGAACGACCGAGACGCTGGCGCGACGGCCGTCTTCGCCGAATGTCAGCAGGCGGCGGATGCCTCGACCGGCCGCAGCCGTGACGGCCTCGCCGAGCAGCGCGGCGTCGCGTGCCGAGCGGGCGCACAGCTGGCCAGCGGCGATCGACAACGGGTGATCATCGTCGAGCTCGACGGCGGCGGCATCGTTGATGTGGCTGACGTGCATGTCGTCGAGCAGGAGGACGATGCCGTAGTCGAGCTCGTCGAGCGCGGCGGCGAGCCAGTGGCTGATGGCGGGCGCGCTCGGCGACACGGCAGCGGGCTGCCTCGCCGGCGCCGGGCGCATGCGAAACGACAGGGGAGTGCTGAGAGTGGCGGTATCGAACATGACGTTCCTCGGGTCCGGGCACGAGCCGGGTCGACTCGTGGGGGCAAGAGTAGGAACGTCGGGGTCGCAAGTAACGTGAATAAACCGGAGGATCGATGTGAACTATTCACACTTGCGCGGCAGCGCGCCCGCTGGCAGGAAAACCGGTCTCCGAGCCCTCAGGCCAGCACGCGCAGCAACCATCGGTTGAGGTCTGCGATCTCCGGCTGGCACACCGAGTGCGGCATCGGGTACTCGTGCCACTCGACCGTGTGGCCGGCGCCGACGAGGACGTCGCGCGACTGGCGCGCTCGCGCGATCGGGATCACCGGATCCTGCGTGCCGTGGACGAGGAAGATCGGCGTCGCGCGGTTGGACTCGTGCCGCTCGGCCTCGAGCTTCGCCGCGAGCGGCAGGTAGCCCGAAAGGCCGACCAGCCCGGCAAGCTTCTCCGGGTGGCGTAGGCCGGTCATGAGCGCCATCGCGCAGCCCTGGCTGAAGCCGGCGAGGATGATCTTTCCAGCCGCGACGCCGCGCGACTTCTCCTTCGCGATGAGGGACTCGACCTCGGCCTGCGAGCCGCGCAGGCCGGCCTCGTCCTCTCGATGGTTGTTCGAGTCGAGGCCCAGGATGTCGTACCAGGCCGGCATGACGTGGCCGCCGTTGATCGTCACCGGCCGCGTCGGCGCGTGCGGGAAGACGAAGCGTATCGGGCCGACGGCGTCGAGCCTGAGCTCGTGCGCGACCGGCACGAAGTCGCTGCCGTCGGCGCCGAGGCCGTGCAGGATGATGATCGAGGCGCGCGGGTCCGGCCCGGTCTCGTGTTCGATGGCCGCGAGCGTCATGCGGTGGGATCCTTTTTGCGTTCGTGTGAGATCTACAGCGTGAAGCCGTAGTCGATGACCAGCGGCGCATGATCGCTGAAGCGCTGCTCGAGGTAGATGTGCTCGCGCGTCGCCAGCGAGGCGACGCCCGGCGTCGCGAGGTGGTAGTCGAGGCGCCAGCCGACGTTCCTGGCACGCGCCTGGCCGCGGTTGCTCCACCACGTGTACTGGTCGGGATGCGGGTTGAGCGTGCGGAACACGTCGACGAAGCCGAGTTCCTCGAAGAGGCGCGTCATCCAGGCGCGCTCCTCGGGCAGGAAGCCGCTGTTCTTGCGGTTGCCCTTCCAGTTCCTGAGGTCGATCTCCTTGTGGGCGATGTTGATGTCGCCGACCAGGATCACCTCTCGCTCCTGCGCCAGCGCATGCAGGTAGGGGCCCATCAATGCAAGGAAGCGGAACTTCGCGGCCTGCCGATGTTCGCCCGCAGAGCCGCTCGGGAAATAGCAGCTGACGACGCTCAATCGCGGCATTCCCTTTCGCGACGGCCGGTCGAAACGCGTCTCGACATAGCGCCCTTCGGCGTCGAACTCCGGGTCGCCGAAGCCGAGCCGGACCGTGCTCGGCTTCTTGCGGCTGTACAGGCCGACGCCGCTGTAGCCCTTCTTCTCGGCGAAGTGGAAGTGACCCTTCATGCCCGCGACCTTGTCGAAGCGTCCGGTGATGGTGTCGGCCTGGGCCTTGATCTCCTGCACGCCCATACAATCGGCGCCAACGCCTTCGGCCCACGCCTCGAAGCCCTTGGCGGCCGCGGACCGGATCCCGTTCAGGTTCAGCGAGACGAGGCGAAACACAGAGCATTCCCCATGAAGACGCCCGCCCCCGACAAGACGGTCGCGCGCGAGTTCGTGCAGTTTTCGGTCGAGTCGGGCGTGCTCAGGTTCGGCGAATTCAGGACCAAGGCGGGGCGCCTGTCGCCGTACTTCTTCAACTCGGGCCTGTTCGACGACGGCGCCAAGCTGATGCGCCTGGGCGAATTCTATGCAAGGCGTCTGGCCGCCTCCGGCCTCGAGTTCGACATGCTCTTCGGCCCGGCCTACAAGGGCATCACGCTGGCTGCCGCCGTCGCGATCGAATTCGGCCGGCGTGGCCGTGCCGTGCCGTTCGCGTTCAACCGGAAGGAAGCAAAAGATCACGGCGAGGGCGGCCTTGTCGTCGGCGCGCCATTGCGGGGCCGCACGGTCATCGTCGATGATGTGATCACTGACGGCGCCTCGAAACGCGAGTCGGTGGAATTGCTTCGCCGCGAAGGGGCCGCGCCGGTGGCGGTGCTGATCGCGCTCGACCGGATGGAGCGCGGCGGGTCCCAGGACAACCTTTCTGATCGCTCAGCCGTTGAAGACTTCGAACGCGACTACGCGATGCCGGTCATTCCGGTCGCGACGGTCGCAGACTTGCTGGAATTCCTGACCTCCCATGACGATCCGACGCTTGCTGCCCATGCGGACGCCGTTGCCGGATATCGCCGGCGCTACGGCATCTGAGGCCGTCGCCGGGCTCGCCTTCGCGGCGCTCCTGTCGATCGCCGGCGCGGGCTCGACCGGCGCGTTCGCCGCCGACGCGCGCGGCCAGATCTATCGATGCACCGACGCCAACGGCAAGAGGATCACCTCCGATCGGCCGGTGCGCGAATGCCAGAACTCGGCGCACGACGAGCTCAACCCGGATGGCTCGCTCAAGCGCGTCGTGCCGCCGCCGATGACCGACGACGAGCGCGCCGAAGCCGAACGCCGGGATCGCGAAGAGAAGGTGGCCAATTCCGCGAAGAACGATGCGATCCGTCGCGACCGCAACCTGATGCAGCGCTTTCCCGACGAGGCGGCACATCGCAAGGCGCGCGCGAAGGCACTCGACGAGTTCAGCGGCTCGGTCAAGAACTACGAGGCGCGGATCGGGCTGCTCACGGGCGAACGCAAGAAGCTGAAGGAGGAGGCCGAGTTCTACGGCCCGCCGCCCAAGCAGCCCATGCCCGCCAATCTCAAGCAGAGGATCGACGCCAACGACGCCAGCCTCGAAGCCCAGAACGGCCTCGTGCAGAACCAGCAGACCGAGATCACGCGGATCAACGCCCTGTACGACGCCGAGCTGGCGCGTCTGAAGAAGCTCTGGGCGGGTGCGCCAGCCGGCTCGCTCGGTCCGCTGCCCGGCCCCCAGTCCGCTGCGCTGCCGGCCGCGTCGAAGACGACGACCCGCTAGCGGCGCGCCTCGGCGCTTCAGCCGAGCTTGCGGCGCAGCAGCTCGCTCACCTCGGCCGGATCGGCCTTGCCACGGCTGGCCTTCATCGCCTGGCCGACCAGCGCGTTGAACGCCTTGTCCTTGCCGGCACGGAATTCCTCGACCGACTTCGGGTTGCCGGCGATCACCGCGTCGACGATGCGCTCGAGCTCGCCGGCGTCGCGCATCGAGCGCAGGCCACGGGCCTCGATCAAGGCGTCGACACTTTCGCCCTCGCCCTGCCAGAGGGCATCGAAGACCTGTCGCGCGGCCGCGTTCGAGACCGTGCGATCGACGACGCGTGCGATCAGGGTCGCGAGCGTCTGCGGTGCCAAGGGGATGCTCTCGAGCGCGCCGGCGTTCATGCGGCGCGAGATCTCGCCCATCATCCAGTTGGCGACGAGCTTGGGCTCGCGACTGGCGGTGGTGGCGGCCTCGAAGTAGGCGGCGACGGCGCGGCTCTCGGTCATCATCGCCGCGTCGTAGACCGACAGTCCGTAGTCGCGGGCGAAGCGTGCCGCCATGTCCTTGGGCAGCTCGGGCATTTCGGCGCGAACGCGTGCGACCCACTCGGCCGCGATGACCAGTGGCGGAAGGTCAGGATCGGGGAAGTAGCGGTAGTCGTGTGCGTCTTCCTTGCTGCGCATGGCGCGCGTCTCGCCGTGCTCGGCGTCGAAGAGAACCGTCGCCTGGCGGACGGTGCCGCCGTCCTCGATCAGGTCGATCTGCCACTGCACCTCGTAGTCGATCGCCTGCTGCATGAAGCGAAAGCTGTTGAGGTTCTTGATCTCGCGCCGCGTGCCGAACGGCGCGCCGGGCCGACGCACCGAGACGTTGGCGTCGCAGCGAAAGCTGCCCTCCTGCATGTTGCCGTCGCAGATGCCGAGCCAGACGACGAGGGCGTGCAGCGTGCGCGCATACGCCACGGCCTCGGTGCTCGAGCGCATGTCGGGCTCGGTGACGATCTCCAGCAGCGGCGTGCCGGCCCGGTTCAGGTCGATGCCCGACCACTCGCCGCGGTAGTCGAAGGGCGCCGAGCCGCCGGCGTCGTCGGCCCGGCTCACGCCGTGGATCGACTTGCCCGCGTCTTCCTCGAGGTGGGCGCGCGTCAGCTGCACGCGGTGCGGCGCCTCGCCGACGAAGAAGTCGACGCTGCCGCCCTGCACGACAGGCGTCTCGTACTGGCTGATCTGGTAGCCCTTGGGCAGGTCGGGATAGAAGTAGTTCTTGCGCGCGAAGATCGACATCGGCGCGACCGTCGCGCCCACCGCGAGGCCGAAGCGGATCGCGCGCTCGATGGCGCCGCGATTGACCACCGGCAAGGTGCCGGGAAGCGCGAGGTCGACGGCGGACGCCTGCGTGTTGGGCGCCGCGCCGAACGCCGTCGATGCGCCGCTGAAGATCTTCGAGCGGGTCGAGAGCTGGGCGTGCGTCTCGAGGCCGATCACGACCTCGAAGCCGCGCACGAGCGCGGGTTGACGCGGCGCCGGGCTAGTCATCGCCCATGGCCGCGGCGGGCGCCTGGAGATGCCAGTCGGTCGCCTGCTGGAACGCGTGTGCCGCGTGCAGCAGCGTGCCCTCGGCGAAGTAATTGGCGACGAGCTGCAGGCCGACCGGCATGCCCGCGGCGCCGAAGCCGGCGGGAATGCTCATTCCCGGCAGGCCGGCCAGGCTGGCGGGCAGCGTGAAGATGTCGGCCAGGTAGTTGGCCACCGGATCGTCGCTTTGCGCGCCGATTGGCCAGGCGACGGTCGGTGCGACCGGGCCGGCGATCACGTCGCATTGGCGGAAGCAGTCCTGGAAATCGTCGGCGATCATGCGCCGCAGCTTTTGCGCCTGCAGGTAGTAGGCGTCGTAGTAGCCGTGCGAGAGCACGTAGGTGCCGATCATGATCCGGCGCTTGACCTCGGCGCCGAACGCTTCGCTGCGGCTGTGCCGATAGAGCTCCTGCAGGTCGGCGTAGTGCTCGGCGCGATGACCGTAGCGCACGCCGTCGAAGCGCGACAGGTTCGACGACGCCTCGGCCGGGGCGATCAGGTAGTACACCGGAATCGAGAGCTCCGTGCGCGGCAGCTGCACGTCGACGAGCGTCGCGCCGAGGCGGGCCAGTTCGCCGAGGGCAGCGCGCAGCGTCGCCTCGACGTCGCCGGCGAGCGCGGCGGGGAAGAATTCCTTCGGCACGCCGATGCGCAGGCCGTGCAGCGGCGTGCCGGCGCCGGCGCCTTCGCGGGCCTGCGCGAGCGCGGCGTGGAAGTCCTGAGGCGGACGCTCGGCGCTGGTCGAGTCGAGCGGATCGAAGCCGCTCATCGCGCCCAGCACGAGCGCACAGTCCTCCGCGCTGCGCGCCATCGCGCCAGCCTGGTCGAGGCTCGAGGCGAAGGCGATCATCCCGTAGCGCGAGCACACGCCGTAGGTCGGCTTGATGCCGGTGATGCCGCAAAAGCTCGCCGGCTGGCGGATCGAGCCACCGGTGTCGGTGCCGGTCGCCGCTGGCAGCAGGCGAGCCGCAACCGCCGCCGCGGACCCGCCCGACGAGCCGCCGGGCACCCGGGTCTCGTCCCAGGGATTGCGGGTGATCTTGAAGGCCGAGTTCTCGGTGCTCGAGCCCATCGCGAACTCGTCGCAGTTGAGCTTGCCGAGCGAGACCGCGCCGGCCGCGGCCAGGCGGGCGACGACGGTGGCATCGAAGGGGCTGCGGTAGCCGGCAAGCATGCGCGAGCCGGCCGTCGTCGGGTGGTCGCGGGTGACGAAGATGTCCTTGTGCGCGATCGGGATGCCGACGAGCGCACCGCGGTCGCCGCCGGCGCGGCGACGATCGGCTTGCTTCGCCTGCGCGAGGGCGCCTTCGGGGTCGAGCGCGAGTGCGGCGCCGAGGCGAGCGTCGTGGCGCTCGAAGCGGTCGAGCTGGTGCTGCGCGAGCTCGACGCTCGACAGCTCGCGCGCCGCGAGCGCGCGCCCGAGCGCGGCGACACCGAGCTCGTGCGGCTCGCCCTTCACTCGACCACCCGCGGCACGAGATAAAGGCCCCCGCTCGTCGCCGGCGCGCTCCGCTGGTTCGCCTCGCGATCGACGGTCTCGCTGACGACGTCGTCGCGCTGGCGCAGCTCGACGTGCGCGACCGCGGCAAGCGGCGTGTAGAGCGGCTCGACGCCGCTCGTTTCGACCGCACCCATCTGCTCGACGATGCGAAAGAAGCTGTTGAGCTGCTCGAGCATGCGCGCCTGCTCGTCCGCGCCGAGATCCAGTCGCGCCAGGTCGGCGATGCGGCGAACGTCGGAAGAGGTCAGGGCCATCGGAGCAGGAGCGAGAAGCGGGGCCCGGCGGCAGCACGCAAGCCCCGGAATGCGGGGTCGCCGCGAGGGGCATGGGTTATTATCCCCGGTTAATTCACGGCCCTTGTCGCCGCTGCGAGGGGCTCGGCGCCAACCGATTCCCGCCGCCTTTCGAAGCCCACCGGAATCGCCTTCTCCGCCACCCATGTTCGGATCATTTCGTCGCTATTTCTCGACGGACCTCGCGATCGACCTCGGCACCGCCAACACGCTGATCTACGTGCGCGGCAAGGGGATCGTTCTCGACGAGCCTTCCGTCGTCGCCATCCGCCACGAAGGCGGCCCCAACGGCAAGAAGACCATCCAGGCCGTCGGCAAGGAGGCCAAGGCGATGCTGGGCAAGGTGCCCGGCAACATCGAAGCCATCCGGCCGATGAAGGACGGCGTCATCGCCGACTTCACGGTCACCGAGCAGATGCTCAAGCAGTTCATCAAGATGGTCCACCCGCGGTCCATCCTGAGGCCGAGCCCGCGCATCATCATCTGCGTGCCCTGCGGCTCGACCCAGGTCGAGCGGCGCGCCATCCGCGAGTCGGCGCTCGGCGCGGGCGCGAGCGACGTCTATCTGATCGAGGAGCCGATGGCGGCCGCGATCGGCGCCGGCCTGCCGGTGAGCGAGGCAAGCGGCTCGATGGTCGTCGACATCGGCGGCGGCACCACCGAGGTCGGCGTGATCTCGCTCGGCGGCATGGTCTACAAGGGCTCGGTCCGCGTCGGCGGCGACAAGTTCGACGAAGCCATCATCAACTACATCCGGCGCAACTACGGCATGCTGATCGGCGAGCCGACGGCCGAGATGATCAAGAAGAGCATCGGCTCGGCGTTCCCCGGCTCCGAGGTCAAGGAGATCGAGGTCAAGGGCCGCAACCTCTCCGAAGGCGTGCCACGCAGTTTCACGATCTCGTCGAACGAGATCCTCGAGGCGCTCACCGACCCGCTCAACCAGATCGTCTCCAGCGTCAAGAACGCGCTCGAGCAGACGCCGCCCGAGCTCGGCGCCGACATCGCGGAGCGGGGCATGATGCTCACCGGCGGCGGCGCGCTGCTGCGCGACCTCGACCGGTTGCTCGCCGAGGAGACCGGGTTGCCGGTGCTCGTCGCCGAAGACCCGCTCACCTGTGTCGTCCGCGGCTGCGGCATGGCGCTCGAGCGGATGGAACGGCTGGGATCGATCTTCACCTCCGAGTAGATGACGCCCCCACCGTCGCTTCGCTCCTTGCCTCGCGCGGGTGCGCGGCCGGGCTTGGGGCGGCCCGGCGCCCGGCCCTAGTCTGGCTCGGGTAGCGAGCCGCACATGGCGCTCGGCACTCTCGATCGCACGCCGCCGCCCTTTTTTCGCCAGGGCCCGTCGTCGCTGACGAAGCTTTCGTTCTTCTCGGCGCTGGCCGTGTTCCTGATGGTCGCCGACGTGCGCTTCGGCATCACCCAGCCGATCCGCGCGACCGTCGCGACGGTGCTCTTCCCCTTGCAGCGCGCGCTCCTCGTGCCGGTCGAGGCCCTGGCCGGCGGGCGCGGCTACCTGAGCGGCCTGTCCGAAGCGCGCAGCGCGGAGCAGGCGGCGCGCAGCGAGCTCGCGCGCCAGTCCGGGCGGGCCCAGCGTACCGATCAGCTGGCGCAGGAGAACGCACGCCTGCGTGCCCTGCTCGAGCTGCGACCGACGCTCGACGTGCGCTCGCAGGCCGCCGAGGTGCTCTACGAAGCGTCCGATCCCTACTCGCGCAAGGTGATCATCGATCGCGGCAGCGTCAACAACGTCGCCCTCGGCTCGCCCGTGATCAACGAGGCCGGTGTGCTCGGCCAGGTGACGCGGGTCTACCTCCAGTCCGCCGAGGTGACGCTGCTCACCGACCGGGACGCGGCGATCCCCGTGCTGAACAGCCGCACGCAGGTTCGCAGCGCCGCGTTCGGCGGCGCCGGCGGCGGCACCGGGATGCTCGAGATGCGCTTCATGGCGGGCAATGCCGACGTTCAGGCCGGCGACGTGCTCACCACTTCGGGCGTCGACGGCGTCTATCCGCCGGGACTGAAGGTCGCGCGCGTCGCCAAGGTCGATCGCAAGATCGACTCCGGTTTCGCGCGCATCGTCCTGGCTCCCGAGGCGCAGCCCGACGGCGTGCGCTACGTGCTCGTCCTGGAGCCGACCGGCGCGCGCATGCTGCCGCGCCCGCAAGCGGCAGCGTCGGAGAGCGCGTCGGCGAGCCGACCGGCGGGCAAGAAGGGGACGCGCAAGTGATCATGCCGCGCGCGAGCGACCAGCTGCTGCTGCCGGTCAGCCCGCTTTTCGTCTGGTCCTCGCTCGTGATCGCGCTGCTGATCGGCATCGTGCCGCTCGGCCGGGCGCCGGCGATGCCCGACTTCCTCGCCCTCGTTCTCGTCTTCTGGAACGTGCACCAGTCGCGCCGGATCGGTGTCGGCATCGCCTTCGCCTTCGGCCTCGTGATGGACGTGCACAGCGGCGCCGTCCTCGGCCAGCACGCGCTCGCCTACACCCTGCTCAGCTTCTTCGCGGTGGCGATCCACCGGCGCCTGCTCTGGTTCACGGTGCCCTCGCAGGCGGTGCAGATCCTGCCTCTCTTCTTCGCCGCGCAGGCGGTCTCGCTGGCCGTCCATCTCGTTGCTGGCGGCATGTTCCCCGGCTGGCAGCTGCTTCTCGCCCCGGTATTCCAGGCACTTTTGTGGCCTGTGGCGACCTGGCTGCTGCTCGCGCCGCAGCGCCGCGCCCCCGACCCGGACGAAAATCGGCCGCTATGACGGAGCTGCGCAACACCGA
>JBDTJD010000274.1:0-9413 GCA_039935975.1 Caldimonas sp. | reverse complement strand
CGACTCAGCCTGCACGCCCGGATGGGCGCGGTCTGCGACGTCTACGACGCCATCACCTCGAACCGCCCCTACAAGGACGGCTGGGATCCGGCCGAGTCGATCGCGCGGATGAGCGACTGGTCCCTGAAGGGCCAGTTCGATCCTGCCGTCTTCCAGGCCTTCGTCGAATCGATCGGCATCTACCCGACCGGCTCGCTCGTGCGGCTGCAGTCGGGACGCCTGGCGATCGTCGCCGAGCAGAACCCGGCCTCTTCGCTCAAGCCCAAAGTGAAGATCTTCTTCTCGACCAAGTCGCTGATGCCGATGGCGCCCGAGATCATCGACCTCGCCCGCCAGGGCTGCGTCGAGCGCATCGTCGGCCGCGAATCGAACGAGAAGTGGAAGTTCCCGCACCTCGACGAGATGGTCCCGGGTTACGACCAGCTGCGCATGGGCCTGGCCAGCGGACGCAAATGAGCGCGGGTCGCGCGATCGCCGGCGAGGCCGAGTTCTCCTTCGGCGCCGCCGACTTCGAGCGCGTGCGCTCGCTCATCCACCGCAAGGCCGGCATCAGCCTCCACTCGGGCAAGCAGGCGATGGTCTACAGCCGCCTGTCCAGGCGCCTGCGCGAGCTCGGCCAGAGTTCGGTGCGCGATTACCTCGACGGGCTCGAGGCGATGCGCGGTGCCGCGGCCGCTGCCGAGTGGCAGGAATTCGTCAACTGCCTGACGACCAACCTCACCGCCTTCTTCCGCGAAGACCATCACTTTGCGCTCCTGGCCGCCGAGCTCGTCGCGCGGGCGCACCAGCCACTTCGCATCTGGAGCAATGCCGCCTCGACGGGCGAGGAGCCCTATTCCATCGCCATGACCGTGATCGAGGCGCTCGGCCCGGCGGCCGACGTTCGCATCGTCTGCAGCGACGTCGACACCCACGTGCTCGCCACCGCCGAGCGGGGCGTCTACGAGGCCGGTGCCAAGGGCCTCGACCCGACGCGACTGAAGCGCCACTTCCTGCGTGGCTCGGGGGCCAATGCGGGCTGCATCATGGTCAGGCCCGAACTGCGCCGGCTGGTCGAGTTCCGCGCCTGCAACCTGATGGACCCGAAGCTGTCGCTCGGCGCGCCGTTCGACTACATCTTCTGCCGCAACGTGATGATCTACTTCGACGCTGCCACGCAGCGCGCCGTCCTCGAGCGCATGCACCGCGCCACCCGGCCGGGCGCCCTCCTCTTCGCCGGTCATTCCGAGAACTTCAACGACTCGCGCGACCTGTTCCAGCTCCGCGCGAAGACGGTCTACGAGCGTGCGTGAGCATGACAGCGCCCGCCTGGAGGCGCTCAAGGCCAGGCCGGGCAAGCCGGGCGAGGCGTCCTTCTTCTGGTACGACGCGCACTTCGCGAGCGAGGCCGTCAAGGTGCTGCCCGGCGAGTACTACGCCGCGAGCGAGGACATCCTGGTCATGACGACGCTCGGGTCGTGCATTGCAGCGTGCCTCTGGGACCGGCAGGCCCAGGTCGGCGGCCTCAACCACTTCATGCTTGCCTCGGGCGCCGACGACAGCGGCCGCTACGGCGCCTATGCGATGGAGCTCCTCATCGACGAGCTGATGAAGCTCGGCGCGACCCGTCCGACCCTCGAGGCCAAGGTGTTCGGCGGCGGCCAGGTGATGTCCGGCATGGACACGCTGCGGGTCGGCGAGAGGAACACCGAATTCGTGCTCGCCTACCTGCACGCCGAAAGGATCCCGGTGGTGAGCCGGGACGTGCTCGACATCTATCCGCGCAAGGTCTGCTTCCTGCCCAAGAGCGGCAAGGCGATGGTCAAGCGACTGGCGGCGACGCACGGCGCCGGCGCCGCGGACCTCCTCTGATCGCGCCGGCGCGACGACAGGACGACATCGACATGGCAGCGATCCGCGTGGTGGTGGTCGACGATTCGGCCCTGGTTCGCCAGATGCTCGCCGAGATCATCAACCGGCAGGCGGACATGCGGTGCGTCGGCGCGGCACCGGATCCTCTTGTCGCCCGCGAGATGATCCGCGAGCTCGAGCCCGACGTGATCACGCTCGACGTCGAGATGCCGCGCATGGACGGCATCGACTTCCTCGGCAGGCTGATGCGGCTCCGGCCGATGCCGGTGGTGATGGTCTCGACCCTCACCGAACGCGGCGCCGAGACGACCCTGCGTGCGCTCGAGCTCGGCGCCGTCGACTTCGTCGCCAAGCCCCGCCTCGGCGTCGCCGACGGCCTGAAGCTGCTCGCCGACGACATCACCGCCAAGATCCGCGTCGCGTCCCGGGCGACGATCCGTCGCATCGAGTTCGCCGACCCGGCTGCTGCGGTACCCGAGGCCGCGTCGCTCGGCCGCCTGTCGACCGAGAAGATCATCTTCGTCGGCGCGTCCACCGGCGGCACCGAGGCGACCCGCGCGCTGCTCCAGCATCTGCCGGCCGACTGCCCCGCGGTGATGATCACCCAGCACATGCCCCCCGGCTTCACGAAGAACTACGCGGCCCGCCTCGACGGCCTGTGCCGGATGAGCGTGCGGGAGGCCGGCGACGGCGAGCGCGTCCTGCCCGGCCACGCCTACATCGCCCCCGGTGGACTGCATCTCTCGGTCGAGCGCTCGGGCGCGAACTACGTGTGCAGGGTCCGCGACGGCGAGGCCGTCAACCGCCACAAGCCCTCGGTCGAGGTGCTGTTCAAGTCGGCCGCGCGCGTCGTCGGCCCGAACGCGTACGGCGTGATGCTCACCGGCATGGGCGCCGATGGCGCCCAGGCGATGCGCGAGCTGAAGGACGCCGGCAGCTGGAACGTCGCCCAGGACCAGGCGACCTCGGTCGTCTTCGGCATGCCCAAGGAGGCGATCGCCGCCGGCGCCGTGCACGAAGTGCTGCCGCTCGCCGCGATCGCACCGCGACTGCTCGAGCGGCTGCGCAGCACGGCTGGCGCGTCGCTGCACCGCGTCTGAGCCCGGCGCGGCAGCGAAACCGCTCCAGTTCGCCGGTCCGGGGCCGAAATTCGCTGGGAGGCCTGTCGCCTCGCCGGCGTCGACCCTGTCGCCGCTTTCCCCTCGAGAACCCGATCCGCGCACGCGATGTCATCCCACTCTGCTCCCGTCGCTGCCCTGCGCCTGCTGGCCGCCGCCGACGTGCAGGACAACCTGCGGATGGTCGCCAACGACCTCGAGCGGCTGCAGACGCTCCTGAGCGGGGCTTGTGACACGCTGCTGGCCGGCTTCAGCGGCGCGAACCGCGCCCTGCGCGCGCCGGCCTCGAGCGAACCGGCGGTCGGTGAGGCGATCGAGCATCTCGGCTCGGCGGTGGTCGCGCTCCAGTTCCAGGACATGGCGGCGCAGCTCATCGCCCACACCCAGCGGCGCCTGCGCCACTGCACCGACCGGCTGGCCTGCGAGGCCTTCGGCGACGACGACGACGACGTGGCCATGATCGAGACGCTGCCGGCGACTCCGAATCCGGTCACCCAGGACGAGATGGACGCGGGCTCCATCACCCTCTTCTGACCCGCGACCGAAACCCACGCGACCCGCCGCAGGAGAAATCCACATGCACTCGATCCTGACCGTCGACGACTCCGCCTCGATGCGCGAGATGGTGAGCTTCACGCTGAAGAGCGCCGGCTTCGACGTGGTCGAGGCGGTCGACGGCCAGGACGCGTTCGAGAAGGCGAGCGGACGCAGGTTCGACGTGGTCCTCACCGACCAGAACATGCCGCGCCTCGACGGCATCCAGCTCACCAGGAAGCTGCGCGGCACGACGGCGTTCAAGTCGACGCCGATCCTGATCCTCACGACCGAGTCGAGCGACCAGATGAAGCAGGCCGGCCGCGAGGCCGGCGCGACCGGCTGGCTGGTCAAGCCGTTCAACCCCGCCAAGCTGATCGAGGTCATCCGCAAGGTCGTGCGCTGAGCGCGCCCACGGCCCACCTCCGCCACCCCGACTCGACATGAGCGAATCCGTTTCCCAGGCCGGCGGCGACAGCTTCGACCTGAGCCAGTTCTACCAGGTCTTCTTCGAGGAGGCGGGCGAGAACCTCGAGCTGATGGAGCAGCAGCTCCTCGGACTCGACGTCGGCGCGCCCGACGACGAGGCGCTCAACTCGATCTTTCGCTGTGCCCACTCGGTCAAGGGCGGCGCGGCGACCTTCGGCTTCAAGGACGTCGCCGAGCTCACCCACCAGATGGAGACGCTGCTCGACAAGCTGCGCCGTCACGAGCTCGCGCTCGCCGCGCCGATGGTCGACGTGCTGCTGCAGGCCGGCGATGCGCTGAAGGCGCTCCTCGCCGGTCACCAGCAGGGCGGCGAAGGCGTGGCCGTCGACACGACGGCGCTGCTCGCGTCGATCCGCGCGATGGCCGACGGCGGATCGGCGCCCACGCCGGCGCAGGCCGCTCCGGGAGCCGCCCGACCGGCCGTCGCCGCCGCGGCGCCGGCGGTCGCGACCGCGCCGACCGCGCTGCGGCTGCTCGAGTTGCGGGTCGGCCCGCTCGACAACCCGGCCACGGCGGCAGGCATCGTCGAGCTCTTCGACGAGATCGACGGCCTCGGCACGATCGAGCCGATCGACGGCGGCGAAGCGGCCGACGGCATGCGCCGCTTCAAGGTCTCGACCGAGAGCAGCGACGACGACCTGGTCGAGCTGTTCTCGTTCCACGTCGCCCGGGAGCAGGTCCAGCTGCTTCCGTTCGGTCCGGGCTACGGCTTTCATGCCGGCGCACCCGGCGCGCCCGCCGTCGGCGTCGACGGCGATGGCGAATTCGGCTTCTTCGACAGCGCGCCCGGCGCGCCGGCGCCCGGCGTGGCGGCTGTTGCGCCGGCCGTGCCACGCGCGGACGTCCGCACCGGACACCACGCGCCCGCTGCGCCGGTGGCCGAGGCGACGACGCTGCGCGTTCCGGTCGAGCGCGTCGACCAGCTCATCAACCTCGTCGGCGAGCTCGTCATCACCCAGGCCATGCTGGCGCAGACCGGCGCCAAGGTCGACTCCGGCCTCTACCGGCAGCTCGCCGCCGGCCTGGCCGACCTCAGTCGCAACACGCGCAACCTCCAGGAAGCGGTGATGTCGATTCGCATGATTCCGATGTCGGTCGTCTTCAACCGCTTCCCGCGCATGCTTCGCGACCTCGCCGCCAAGCTCGACAAGAAGGTCGAGTTCGTCACCGAGGGCGAGGCGACGGAGCTCGACAAGGGCCTGGTGGAGAAGATCACCGATCCGCTCACCCATCTCGTGCGCAACTCGTGCGACCACGGCATCGAGCTGCCGGCCGAGCGCCGCGCCAGAGGCAAGGCAGAGGCCGGCACGGTCACCCTCACCGCCTCGCACCAGGGCGGCTCGATCGTGATCGAGGTGCGCGACGACGGCAAGGGCCTGTCGCGGCCGAAGCTCCTGGCCAAGGCCCGAGAGCGCGGCATCGACGCGCCCGACTCGATGGCCGACGGCGAGGTCTGGAACCTGATCTTCGCGCCGGGCTTCTCGACCGCCGAGGTCGTCACCGACGTCTCCGGACGCGGCGTCGGCATGGACGTAGTGATGAAGAACATCACGGCCCTCGGCGGCACGGTCGAGATCGAGTCGGCCGAAGGCTGGGGCATGGTCGTGCGCGTGCGCCTGCCGCTCACCCTCGCCATCATGGACGGCATGAGCGTCGCCGTCGCCTCGGAGTGCTACATCCTGCCGCTCTCGTCGGTGGTCGAGTCGTTCCAGGTCCGGCCGGACACGATCCGCACCATCGGCGGGACGGGGCGGGTCGTCGAGGTTCGCGGCGAGTACATGCCGGTCCTCGCCCTCGAGGAGGTCTTCGAGGTTCCGCGCCATGGCCAGGGCGGTGGCGGGGCGGTCGTGGTCGTGGTCGAGGCCGAGGGCCACCGCGCCGCGCTCCTCGTCGACGAGCTGCTCGGGCAGCAGCAGGTGGTGGTGAAGAACCTCGAGGCGAACTACCGGCGCGTTGCCGGGGTCTCGGGTGCGACCATCATGGGCAACGGCCATGTCGCACTGATCCTCGACGCAGGCGCCCTGGCGCGCCGGGCGCGCCATTGACGAATCGCGGACGATGAAGCGAACGTCGCCCCCCGCAGCCGACCCGAGCAGCACCCCATGACATCCTTCCTGCCCTCCCTGGTGAGCCGCGATGCCGACGGCGCCGAACGGCGAGCCGATCCTCGCAAGCCCCTCAGGGCGAACGCCGAGCTTCTCATCGGCGGCGAGCACATTGCCGTGAGGACGCTGGACATCAGCACGTCGGGCATCGGCATCTCGACGTCCATCAATCCCCGCTCCGGGCAGACCGTGTCGCTGCTCCTGGCGCCGCCGCAGACGCCTCGCGGCCGCAACTTCGTGGCCGTGCCGGTCACCGTCGTCCACAGCATCCTGACCCGTGGCGAGGGCGAGTTCAAGGTCGGGCTCCGATTCGCGGAGCTGCCTGCGGGTGCGATCGAGGTCGTCCGGGGCTATCTGCTGGGTTGATCGAGGCTTTCGTGCCTTCGCCAGCGCCGACACCGCGCCGATCGCTCAAGTTTGCCCCCCGCCGGTCGAAGCTAAGGGCATTGCAACAGGCGCCAGCCTGCATCGAGTGCGTCCCATGAATTCCCTGACCCTCAAGAAGCAGCTCTTCATCGCCTTCGGGCTTCTCGCCGCGCTCGTCATGCTCGTGAGCGTGATCGCGCAGCTGGGCCTGAACCGGGCGAACGAGCGTCTTTCAAGCTACGTGGCCGGCGACGGCGAGCGCGAGAGGCTGGTCGCCGACGTGCGCATGCTCGCCAACCGGCGGGCGATCGCGATGCGCGACATGGTCCTGGTCCGGACGCCTGCGGACCGCGAAGCGGCCAAGGCCATGGCCACGCGCGCGCACGCCGACCTGAAGGTCAGCCTGAAGGCGCTCGACGCGGCCGTCTCGCGCGCCGACGGCGTGACCGAGCGCGACCGCGCCCTCGTCGCCCGGATCGACAAGATCGAGGCGAGCTACGGCCCGGCGGCCCTCGCCATCGTCGAGCTGGCTTCCGGCCCGAAGCAGGACCAGGCCATCGACAAGATCGACAGCGAGTGCAGGCCGCTCCTGGCGGCCATGCTCGAGGCGACCCGGGAATACACGGCCTACCACCTCGAGCGCACGCAGGCCATCGCCGAGGCGTCGAGCGACGCCTATGCCTCGCAACGCGCCGTGATGGCAGCCATCAGTCTTGCGGCCGTGCTGGCGGCCGCCGGTCTCGGCTGGTGGATCTCGCGCCGGCTCGCGGCCTCGCTCGGCACGGAGCCGGTCGAGCTCAGCCGCGCCGCCGAGCGGGTGGCGCGTGGCGACCTTCGCCCGCTGGCGGGTGCCGAGTCGGCACCGGCCGGGAGCGTGTTCGCTTCGATGGGCGCCATGCGGGACGCCCTCGTCGCGGTGGTGTCGACGGTCCGCCAGGGCTCGGAGAGCGTGGCGACCGCATCGTCGGAGATCGCGCACGGGAACAACGACCTGAGCCAGCGCACGGAGCAGCAGGCCTCCGCGCTGGAAGAGACGGCGGCCTCGATGGAGGAGCTCAGCTCGACCGTGAAGCAGAACGCCGACAACGCCCGCCAGGCCAATCAGCTCGCCATGAACGCCTCGACGGTCGCCGTCCATGGCGGCGAGGTCGTCTCGCAGGTGGTCGACACCATGAAGGGCATCAACGACAGCTCGAGGAAGATCGCCGACATCATCGGCGTCATCGACGGCATCGCCTTCCAGACCAACATCCTCGCGCTCAATGCCGCCGTGGAAGCGGCCCGGGCCGGCGAACAGGGTCGCGGCTTCGCGGTCGTCGCCTCCGAGGTCCGCAGCCTCGCCGGTCGCTCGGCCGATGCGGCCAAGGAGATCAAGAGCCTCATCACGGCCAGCGTCGAGCGCGTCGCGCAGGGCACGGCGCTGGTGGACCAGGCCGGAGCGACGATGACCGAGGTGGTCACGTCGATCAGGCGCGTCACCGACATCATGGGCGAGATCAGCGCGGCGAGCTCGGAGCAGAGCGCCGGCGTCGCCCAGGTCGGCGAGGCGGTCAGCCAGATGGACCGCGCCACCCAGCAGAACGCAGCGCTTGTCGAGGAGAGCGCGGCTGCGGCCGACAGCCTGCGCCAGCAGGCCCAGCAGCTGGTCGCCGCCGTCGCCGTGTTCAACCTCGGAAACGAAGCAACGGTGACGAGCGCAGGGCCGGCCCAGAGCCGCAACGTCGAGCGGCGCGGGCACGATCGCGCCACCAACGTCACCCGGCCGTCGTTCAAGCGCGCGCGCGCGCCCGCTCTCGCCGCGGGCGACGCGAGGACCGCCAGCGCCGTCGGCACGGGCACCGACGGCTGGGAAACGTTCTGATCCTCGCCACCGGATCCACTTCACGCCGGACGACGTCATGCATGCGAATCCCCTCTCTCCCGCGCCGTCGACGCCCGCACGCCCCGGCGCGGCGGAAGTGACCTCCTTGCGCGAGTTCCTCGCCTTCAAGCTCGGCGACGAGGAGTACGGCATCGACATCCTGCGCGTGCAGGAGATCCGCTCCTACGAGCAACCGACCCGCATCGCCGGCGCGCCAGCGTTCATCAAGGGCGTCGTCAACCTGCGCGGCGTCATCGTGCCGATCGTCGACATGCGGATCCGGCTCAAGCTCGAATCCGTCAGCTACGACAGCTTCACCGTCGTCATCGTCCTCAACATCGGCAGTCGCATCGTCGGCATGGTTGTCGATGCTGTCTCCGACGTCATCACCCTCACCCTCGAGCAGATCCGGCCGGTGCCCGAATTCAACTCGACCATCGACAGCGATCACCTGCTCGCGGTCGGCTCGATCGACGAGCGCATGCTGATCCTGATCGACATCGAGAAGCTGATGTCGGCCGCCGAGATGGGGCTGGTCAACACGGTCCAGTAGGACCGCGCGCGAAGGCGCTCCGAAGCGCTACACGAGCAGCGGAATCAGGGCGCTCAGGTGCCCGTCCCACGTGAGCATCGACTTGTCGTCGAAGTAGATGACGCAGCGCGGCGTGCCGTCCTTGCCCTCGCGCTCTTCGATCTTGAGGATGTGGGCGGGGTTGACCGCGACGAGCATGCCCTTGAAGTCGAGGATCGGGAGCTTCGTCATGAGGTGTCCTGCAGAGGGTGCGAATCGTTACCGCTTCATTCTGACAGCGCCGGGCCGCAGCGAGCGCGCTTGCCTGGCACCGCGGCCTGGGCTAGACCTGCATGCTCATGATGCAAGGAACCTAGCAGCGGTGCGCCCCCGCGACGTTTCAGGTATCGCGCTAGGTATCGTGTTGCACGTTTCGAGGCGCAGGGGTGGATGGGTCATTGGACCCTCCCATCTCGACGTCGTCGATGCGCCCCTAGTGCAACGCAGGATCGCGTCAGGAACGGGTGATCGTTCATCGCGACGTGCGAGGGTGCCCCCTAGGCGTTCGACCGCCTAGG